>CACYBP010000194.1 GCA_902772625.1 Oscillospiraceae bacterium | reverse complement strand
TTTTCCACGATGGCGCGGCAGGCCTCGTAGAAGATGCCCACGTCCACCGAGTAGGAAAGATAACGGACCCCGGCGTCGCGCCACATTTTCGCGGTTTCGGGAGTGTCCACGAAGGTGCCCACCGTGATGCCCAGGGAGGCGCAGCGATCGGCGATCTCCTTCATCTTGGCGATGACGGTGGGGTGGGTGACCTGCCCCGGAACGCCCAGGGACTGGGAGAGGTCGTAGGGACCGATGAAGACGATGTCGATCCCCGGCACGGCCAGGATCTCGTCGAGGTTGTCGATGGCCTTCTGCCCCTCCAGCTGGAGGATCACCAGAGTCTGGTTGGCTCTTTTGAAGTATTCGGAGCGCTCGGTGGAGGAATAGTGGGCGGCGCGCACGAACCGGCACACGCCCCGTTCGCCCTCGGGGAAGAATTTCGCGTGGCGGATGGCGGTCTTCGCGTCCTCGGCGGAGGTGATCTGCGGGATCTCCACGCCCAGAGCGCCGATGTCCAGAGCTTTTCCGATGGAGGATTCCGAGAAATCCTGGGTGCGGATCACCGGCAGGATGCCGGAGACCTCGGCGGCGCGGATGTTGTTCTGCATGGATTCGTAGGAGACAGGGCCGTGCTCGGTGTCCAGAATGGCGAAATCAAATCCGGCGTACCCGGCGCATTCGATGAAGGCGGGATCCCCGGTCTTGCAGAAGGGACCGAACACCGGCCCTTCGGCGATCTTCTTGCGGAAGGCTTCCAGAAGCTCAAGTTTCATATTGATCAGATTCCTTTCTCGGTGGTCGTCTTTATTGTATCACCCGGCCACGGGCAAATCAAGCCTCCGGCGAAAAAAAGGTTGCCGCGGAGGGGAGGCGTATGCTATAATTCCAGGTAAAGGAGACCTCTTTTTTCAGACCGGATAATACCGGAAGGCGCGCCCCTCCTTTTCTCTCCGGAAAAGCCCGGTCTCGAAAAAGAGCCGCGCGGCGCCCTGGGCGGAGGCGGGCGGGATCCCGGCGAACGCCGCAAGCTCCTTCACCGTGAAGCTTTCGGGCAGCGGGGAGGGAAGAAGGGCGAGAAGATCCCGGGGCTCCCGGGCGTAAAGCGCGTCCGTCAGCTCCTCGGGCACCGTATCGGTCTTTTCTCCCCGCTTCCCCTTTTCCCGCGCGAGTCTCAGATCGCACACGTTGAGAAAGGGGATCCAGAGCGAAAGCCCCGGGTGGGAAAGAAAGGACGCGATGGGCACCAGGTTTCCCAGAATATCCTCCTTCCGGCCTTTTCGCGGGGAAAGCCTGCGTGAAAGGGCCTCGCCCGTCAGGGGATCGATCCGGAGGATATGCCGCCGGAGAATCTGGGGCGTCACCAGGGTGACGCTGCTGTGCTCCAGAAAATGGCGCAGCTTTTCGGCGGTGGAGTAGATGCGGGAGGTCTGGATCTCGCAGATCTCGTCCTCCCGGGCGATGTCGGCGACAAACCGGCCCACCGGCACCTCCCAGAAGTCCGGATCGGGCTCGATATACCGCTTCAGCACCGCGTGCACCGACCGCTCGTTGAGGGTGCCGATCCCGTCTCCTTTTTCGGCGGGGATCTGAAGAGCGCGCCCGAAGCGCGCGAAATCGGGTTCTTGAAAATCGATCATGACGAATCTCCCGGATCTATGATCTTAGAAGGCTCTTCCCGGCTCCCCGGAAAGAGAAGCGCGGCCATGGCCGCACGGGAAAGGAACTTTTGGAATATGGACGAATCGAAGCTCAGGGAAAAGGGCTTTGAAAAGCTCTTTCAGAAAAAGACCAGGCCGGAATTCTATGCGGCGCTTCAGAAGGCCCTCGGGGAAAAGCGTTTCGGCGACCGCGAGGCGATCTACGAGACGGGGGACGACCCCTCCGACGGTCTTTATCTTATTATAAACGGAAAGGTCCGGCTCCGCAACCCCGAAACCGGCGATGAGGCGATCCGCGCGGAGGGGGACCTCTTCGGGGTGAGCGGGATCCTGCGCGCCCGGGGAAAGCGGGAGGAAACGGTCCTTTCTTCCGGAGACACGCTTCTGGCCGTCCTTTCGCGGGAGGACGCCGAACGCCTTGCGGAGGAGAATCCGGGCTTTGACCGGTGGATAGAAAGATGCCTCCTCTTTTTTGAGGAGGAAAAGCGCCGGGCGGACGAGACCGACCGGGAAAAGAGAAGGATCGGCGCGAAGGCGGTGTTTCTCGCGCTGCTGCCCATGGCCTGGGCGGTGGTCTGGGACGCGCTGGTGACGAAATTCGCCGGAGAAAACGCCCTCTCGCCCCTTGCCCTGATGGTACTTTTCCTGGGCACGGCGGCGCTGATCGCCGTTTTCTTTCTCGCGGGGAAATTCCCGAAGGGGGA
>CACYBP010000193.1 GCA_902772625.1 Oscillospiraceae bacterium | reverse complement strand
GAGGAGAAGATAGCTTCTCGCCTTTTCGGCCTTTTTCTCAAGAGGGGCGTATCTTCCCTCCACCTCGGCGATGATATCGTTGATGCGCACGAGGTTTTCATCGGTGGCCGCAAGCTTTTTTTCGGTCTCCTCCTTGCGGTATTTGTACTTTGAGATGCCCGCTGCCTCCTCAAACATGCCGCGGCGGTCGGCGCTTTTCACCGACAGGACCTCGTCGATCCTGCCCTGGCCGATCATGGAATACCCGTCGCGGCCGAGGCCGGTGTTCATCAGAAGCTCGTTCACGTCCTTGAGGCGGACGATCTTTTTGTTGATGAAATAATCGCTCTCTCCCGAGCGGTAATAGCGGCGGGCAATGATGACCTCGTCGTAATCCACCGGGAGGAAGTGTTCGCTGTTGTCGATGGTGAGGGCGACCTCGGCGTAGCCCGAGCCCTTGCGGATCGGGGTCCCCGCGAAGATCACGTCCTCCATCCTGTTTCCGCGCAGGGTCTTGGTGGACTGCTCTCCCAGGACCCAGCGGATGGCGTCGGAAATATTCGATTTACCGCTGCCGTTGGGTCCCACGATGCTGGTGATCCCCTTGCCGAATTTGATCTCGGTCTTGTCCGGGAAGGACTTGAAGCCGTTGATCTCCAGTGATTTTAAGTACACGAATACACCTCATAACCGTCTATACTCGGATGCGCGGGGCTGCCCGCAGGGAAAAGCTCAGTTCCCGTCTTCCCCCGTTTCTTCGCTCTTCTCCTCTTTTTCCACGCCCATGAGGATCAGAGCCTTTCGGGCGGCGTTCTGCTCGGCCTCTTTCTTGCTTCTGCCGACGCCCTCCGCGAAGGGGTTGGAGTTGATATACAGGGTCACGTGGAACTTTTTCGCGTGATCGGGGCCTTCCTCTCCGTCCTGGGCGTAGGAGATGGTCTCCTCACGGCTTTTCTGCACGATCTCCTGCAGGGTGGTCTTGTAATCCTTGAAGAGGACGCCGTTGCGGGCGGTCTCCACCATGGCGGGGATATAGGTCAGGATAAAATGCTTCGCCGGTTCGACCCCTCCGTCGAGATAGAGCGCCGCGATCAGGGCTTCCGTGGCGTCGGCCAGGATCGAGGGGCGGGATCTGCCGCCGCTGTGCTCCTCTCCCTTGCCGAGGAGAAGATATTTGCCGAGATCGATGGCCTTCGCGATCTTATAAAGCGCGTTTTCACACACCACCTGCGCCCGGATCTTGGTCAGTTCTCCCTCGGGCTTGTCGTCTATGGTCTTATATAAATACTCGGTGGTCACCATGCTCAGGACCGAATCCCCCAGGAATTCCAGTCTTTCGTTGGAGAGGAGCACCACCTTTTCGCTCCGGGCGAATTCCTCGTTGGCGTAGGAGCTGTGAGTCAGGGCGCGGCGCAGGATGGCCTCGTGTTCAAACTTGTGTCCGATCTTCTTTTCCAGCTCTTCGGTCATGTCCTGACTTCCTTTCCCGCCGGAATCTCGCTCTTGAGGGTGTCGATGAAGCCGGACTCCACGTAGTCCATGGCCTGGTGCACGGCGCTTCTGAAGGCGTAGGCGTTGGCCGAACCGTGGGCCTTGATGACGGCGTGATCGATCCCGATCAGAGGCGCGCCGCCCACCTCCTTGTAATCCAGAGACGCGCGCAGCTTTCCGATCTCCTTCTTCATCAGAAGGCCCATCAGCTTGGTGCCCGCGTTCCGGTAGAACATGTCTTTCATGAGGCCGGAGATGTAAAGGGCCATCCCTTCCATCCCCTTCATGAGGATATTGCCGGTGAAGCCGTCGGCCACGATCACGTCGAAGCCGCCCTCCGTGACATCTCTTGCCTCGCAGTTTCCGGCAAAGTTGATCTTTCCGGCTTCCCCGTCCTCCTTCAGGCGGGCGTAGGTCTCTTTTCTGAGCTCGTCGCCTTTGGATTCCTCGGCGCCGTTGTTGAGAAGGCCCACCCGGGGCGCCTTTTTCTTTATGACCCGTTCGGCGTAAAGGCTTCCCATGAGGGCGAACTGTTCCAGATACTCGGCATTGCAGTCGGCGGTGGCGCCGCAGTCGAGAAGCAGGGCGCCGCCGGCCCTGGTGGGGATCACCGAAGCCAGTGCCGCGCGTCTCACCCCGCGCACTCTTTTCGTGATGAGCTGGGCGCCGGTGAGAAGAGCGCCGGTATTGCCGGAGCTGACCAGGGCGTCGCCCTTCCCCTCCTTCAGGAGCTCCAGAGCCTTGCCCATGGAGGAGTCGCGCTTGCCCTTCACCACGAGGAAGGGATCCTCGTCGGTGTGAAGCACAACGTCCGTATGTTCGATCTGATACGAAGCAGGGTCTTCTCCTTCTTCCCGGAGGATCCTTTCGACGGCGGCTTTCTCGCCGACAAAAAGCAGTTCACAGCCGAACTCCTTTTTGGCGGCCAGAGCGCCCTTTACCTGCGCCTCCGGGGCGTTGTCCCCGCCCATGGCGTCCACGATGATGATCACGTTTCGCTCTCTCCTTTCTTGATTGCGTCGATCAGGCGAAGGCTTCTTTCGGCGATCTTCAGATTGCGAAGCGCCTTGTTCGACCTTTTGATCCCGTCGGCTCTCGCTTCCTCACGGGTGTATTCCCGGAGGATGCCGTAATTGATATTCATGGGTTGGAAATGGGTGATGCGGCTGTCCGAAACGTATCGGGCAAGGGCTCCCACGGCGGTGCGGTCGTCAAGGAGAAAACTCTCGCCGGTAAGCTTCGCGGCCAGGCGCCTCGCGGCGTAAAATCCCGATGCGGTGGATTCGATATAGCCCTCCACCCCGGTGATCTGGCCCGCGAAATAGAGTCCATCGTCCTCTCTCACCATATAATCCCCGTCGAGAAATCTTGGGGAATCGAGGAAGGTGTTCCGGTGCATCACGCCGTACCGGACGAATTCCGCGTCGTGAAGCGCCGGGATCATGGAAAACACGCGCTTCTGCTCGCCGAATTTCAGGTGTGTCTGAAAGCCCACCACGTTATAAAGGTTTCCCGCCGCGTCGTCCATGCGCAGCTGCACCACGGCGTAGGGCTCTTCCCCGGTCCGGGGATCCACAAGACCCACCGGCTTCATCGGGCCGAAGCGCATGGTGTCCTCGCCCCGGCGGGCCATGACCTCGATGGGCATGCAGCCCTCGAAAACGAACCTGTCCTCAAAGCCGTGGACCTCCGCCTCCTCCGCCATGGAAAGCGCCTCGCGGAAGGCGCGGTACTCTTTTTCGTCCAGGGGGCAGTTGATATACCCGTCCCCGTGCCCGTAACGGGAGGCGACGAAGCTTCTTTCGGGATCGACGCTCTCGCGCGTGACGATGGGCGCCACCGCATCGAAGAAGTGGAGGCCTTCTCCCCCGAATCTCCGCGCGATATCCGCGGTAAGGCTGTCGGAGGCCAGGGGACCTGCCGCCACGATCAGGGGACGCTCCTCCGGGATGGAGACCACTTCCCTTTCCACCACGGTGATCCGCGGATGGTTCCGTATCTTTTCGGTGATGAAGCCCGCGAAGCCCTCCCGGTCCACTGCAAGCGCTCCGCCCGCTTCCACGCGCGTCCTGTCCGCGGCCTCCAGTATCAGGCTTCCCAGCCGTCTCAGCTCCTCTTTCAGAAGGCCCGCGGCGTTTTCCAGCCTTCCCGAGCGCAGGGAATTGGAGCATACCAGCTCGCCGAAAAGCGGAGACGCGTGCGCCGGGGTCCTCTTCCCGGGCTTCATCTCGTAAAGCGTGACCTCCACGCCCTTTTCCGCCAGCTGCCAGGCGGCTTCGGATCCGGCAAGACCGGCTCCGATCACCGAGGCCTTCATGCACTCCACTTTTCCATCCCTCCGCCTAACAAGAAATCATTTCGCGTCTTTTTTGTTCTTATAGCCGCCGGTCACCTTTTCATACCCGCAGGCGGGATCGGCGCAGTAGATCTTCCGTTCGGCCCGGGTATTCTTCCGGAAGAGGGTCTTGCCGCATTTCGGACAGAGATCCTTCACCGGCTGATCCCAGGTCATGAAGGAGCAGGCGGGATAATTCCCGCAGCCGAAGTATTTGGCCCCGTTCCGGGACTTTTTCTCCAGCATCTTCCCGCCGCAGAGCGGGCAGTTGCCCGGAGTCTCCACCACGATGGATTTCGTGTTCTTGCACTCCGGATAGCCGGGGCAGGCCAGGAATTTGCCGAAGCGTCCGTTTTTGATCACCATGAACCTGCCGCATTTGTCGCATTTGATATCGGTGACCTCGTCGGCGGGGGCGCGCTTGACACCCTCAAGGTTCTTTTCGGCCTTTTCAAGGCTCTCGCTGAAGCCGCCCCAGAACTGGCGCAGGACGTCCTTCCAGGGCTCCTTGCCCTCGCTGACCCGGTCAAGCTCATTTTCCATGTGGGCGGTGAATTCGGTATCCACCACGTCGGGGAAATTGGCCTCCATCAGCTCGGTGACGATGGTGCCGAGCTCGGTGGGCTTCAGGGCGCGGCCCTCTTTTTCCACGTATTCCCGGTCCAGGATGGTCCCGATGGTGGGGGCGTAGGTGCTGGGTCGGCCGATGCCGTTTTCCTCCAGCGCGCGGATCAGGGTCGCCTCAGTGTAGCGCGGAGGCGGCTGGGTGAATTTCTGTTCCTTTTCAAAATCGCGGCAGAGAAGCTTTTCTCCCTCGTTCAGGGCGGGAAGCTCGTTTTTATCCTCGTCCTCGGGGGAATCGCTCTTGTCGTTCTCCTTCGTATCCTCGTAAAGGGCGGTGAAGCCCGCGAAGGTCTTGACGCTGCCGGCGGCGCGGAAGAGGCAGCTTCTCTCCCCGGCTTTATCCGAGCGGATGCGCACCGTGACCGTATCATAGATCGCGTCGGCCATCTGGCTTGCGGTGAAGCGGTCCCAGATCAGCTTGTAGATCTTCTGCTGATCGGAGGAAAGATAGGGCTTGGTCATATCCGGCGTGAGCGCGGGATTGGAAGGCCTTATCGCCTCGTGGGCGTCCTGAGCGTTGCCGCGGGACTTGTAGACCCGGGGCGACGACGGCAGATATCTCTTGCCGAAGGTCTCGCCGATCAGGCCTCTGGCCGCCTCCACACTTTCTTCCGAAAGCCGGAGCGAGTCGGTTCTCATATAGGTGATCAGACCGGTCATGCCCCGTTCGCCCAGCGAGACGCCCTCGTAAAGGTTCTGCGCCAGCATCATGGTGCGCCGGGAGGTGAAGCCGTAGCGGCGGGAGGCCTCCTGCTGCAGGGTGGAGGTGATGAAGGGAGGAGCCGGACGGCGGCGCTTTTCGGCGCGGCGGATCTCCTCCACCGTGTAATCGGCGCCCGACGCGGCCTTTTCCACCGCGAGCGCCTCGGCCTCGGAGGAAACCGCGGTTTTCTCATCCTCTCCCGCGTAGGAAAGGAATTTGGCGCGAAGAAGCTTTTTCTCCCCGTTTTCCAGGACGGCGGTGAGGTTCCAGAATTCCTTCGGCACGAAGGCCTTGATCTCACGCTCGCGCATCACCACGATCCGGACGGCCACCGACTGTACGCGTCCCGCGCTGAGGCCCTTGCGCACGGTCTTCCAGAGCACCGGGCTGAGCTTATAGCCCACGATCCGGTCCAGAACGCGCCGCGCCTGATAGGCATCCACCAGATCCCCGTCGATGGCGCGGGGCGAGGCGATGCCTTTTTTCACGGTCTTTTCGGTGATCTCGTTGAAGGTGACGCGCTTCACCTTGTCGTCGGGAAGCTTCAGGGCGGTCTTCAGATGCCAGGAGATCGCCTCTCCCTCGCGGTCCGGGTCGGTGGCGAGAAAGACCTGATCGGCGTCCTTCGCCAGGCCCGTAAGCTCCTTGATCAGATCCTTTTTCTCCCGCATGGGCATATACCGCGGCTCAAAGTCATTTTCAAGATCCACGCCCAGTACGCTTTTCGGCAGATCCATCACGTGCCCCATGGACGCCGTGACCTTATACCCGCGTCCCAGATATTTTTCGATCGTCTTCGCCTTGGAGGGCGATTCCACAATGACGAGTTTCTTCATTTACCAGCTGTGATTCCTTTCATCCGTCAGACGGGATAGTAGCGCCCGCCGTCCGATTTGATTTTGCCCACCAGCTCCATCATGGTAAGGCCGGTCTGCATATCCGCGGCGGGGATCCCGGTCTTTTCCTGGATCTCCTCCGCCGAAAGTCCTCCGGTTCCCAGAACGCGAAGGATCTTTTCGTCGATTTCTCCACCCTCTCCGGCGCCGGGAAGGGCGGGAGCGGGTTCCTCGCTTTTTTCGTGAAGCGATTTTTCCGCCTCGGAAAGAGGCAGCGTCCTTTCAAATTGCCATTCGTATTCCGAAAGCACGTCCCGGACGTTCAGGATCGCCTTGGCTTCCCCGTCGGCAAGCAGCCGGTTCGACCCCTCGAAGGACGGAACGTCGATGTTTCCCGGCACGGCGAAGACGTCTCTCCCCTGCTCCAGAGCCAGGCGGGCGGTGATCAGCGCGCCGCTCTTTTTCGGCGCTTCCACCACCACGACGCCCCGGGAAAGCCCGCTGATGATCCGGTTGCGCTCGGGAAAATTGCCCGGATGACTCTTTTCTCCCGGCGCGTATTCCGAGAGGATCAGGCCTTCGGTCCGAAGCGCGTCGTAGATATCCCGGGAGGACTGCGGATAGGGCTTGTCGATAGCGGTGCCGAGGATCACGGCGTTTTGATTCCCGGCCTTCAGGGCTCCGCGGGAAGCGGACGCGTCGATGCCGGAGGCCATGCCGGTGATCACGTAGGCCCCGGCGGCCGAGAGCCTGTTGCCGAGGTTTTCAGCCACGTTCCGGCCGTAAAAGCTTGCGTTGCGGGTCCCCACCACCGCGATCGGAAGGATCGTGGCAAAATCGGGGATCTTCCCGACGGCGTAAAGCACCAGAGGCGGGTCCGGAATGACCCGAAGAGGCGCGGGATAATCGGGATCGGAATAACAGAGGATCCGGATCCCCTTCCGGTCGGAGACCGCCCGGATCTCCTCGGTTTCCGAAAGATCCTTGTCCAGAAGCTTTTCCCGGTCTTCCGGACGGAGCCACTCTATTTTTTCAAGAGTCTTTCCGCCGGCGCGAAAAACCGCCTCCGGCGAGCCGAACTCCTCCAGAAGCCGATTGACCGTCCGCCCGTTGCGGTATTTCCCGGAAAGCCAGAGCCAGAAGGCAACCTTTTTCAAGCTTTCGTCTCCTTTGTCATCTCCCACATCAGGATGGAGGCAGCGACCGCCGCGTTGAGAGACTCCGCGCCGCCGGGCATGGGGATCACGATCTCCTTATCCGAAAGCGCGCGGATCTCCTTTGAAACGCCGTGGGCTTCGTTGCCCACCGCCACCGAAACGCCTTCAAGCGAAAGCGAGGCGAGAGGCACGCTTCTTTCGGAAAGCGTCGCGGCGTAGACCGGGACCCCCGCCTTTTTCATGACGGGGACGATCTTTTTGAGATCGCCGGAAAGAAGCTTTGCGCGGAAAAGCGCGCCCATGGCCGACCGAACCACCTTGGGAGAGGTGGGATCCACGCTTCCCTCCCCGAGGATCACCGGGATCCCGAAGGCCACCGCCGTGCGGAGCACCGTGCCGAGGTTCCCGGGGTCCGCAAGGGCGTCCAGAAGCAGGGCGGGACCCGAAGCGATCGCGGGGTCCTCCGGCGGAAGATGCGCGGTGAAGATCACGTTCTGGGGCGTTTCCACCTCCGAAAGCGACCGGAAAAGCTTTTCGCTCACCTCGTAGACCTCGATCCCTTCGGGACAGGAAAGCCCGCTCCCCTCCCGGAGGAACACCGATCCGATCTCCGCTCCGTAAGCCACGGCGTCCCGGAAGAGGGTGTCCCCTTCGCAGAAGAGAAGCCCGGTCTCCCGCCGGAAGGCGCGGGAGGAGGAGAGCTTTTTAAGCTCCCGGATCTTTTTGTTGTCCTGTGACGAAAGAAGCATCTTCACCCCTCCGCCTTTGCCTCCAGATCGGGAAGCAAAAGCCTCAGAATATCCAGATAGTCTTTATAGAAAACCTCGTCGTCGGCCTTGACCGACGAGGGCTTGGGACGGAAGGCGATATAGAGCGCGGCGTCTCCCTTGTAATTCGAGTCTTTGAAATACGGGGAGTCCTCCAGGCTCAGGAAGAGCTTCTGTTCCCCGGTATAAAGCCTGATGCAGGTGGGATCGAAGGGCGTCTCGCCGTTTTCGTTGCCGCTGTAGAGCTCCATCAGGCGCTTATCCAGAATATACATCACGTAGGTGTCGTCCGAGAAAGAGGCCAGCATTTTTTTCCAATAGGCCTCGTTGACCTCAACGCTGACGCTGTCGCCGAGGTTCAGAAGATCCACCCCCACCACCGTCTTGCCGTTGCCGTCCACGTCGGGATAAATCGTCTGGATCTCTCCCTCAATGGTGACGGCGTAAGGGGTGGTGATGACGCTGTCGTAATAGGCCATGATGAAGCGCATGTCGTAGCGTTCGGTGGTAAGCGATTGGAACACCAGCACCGAAAGGATCGACGCCAGGATCACGCCCCCGACGATGAAGATCCAGCTGCGGTACCACACCACCTGGGAAAACCAGCGAAAGGGATGCTTCTTTTTATCGATCAGATCGTCGTAACGTTCTTTCTGCGGTTTGTCTTTTTTGCTCATAGATCGGCTCTTTTCCTTTTCTCAGACCTCTGCCGGGCTGAAAACCCGCGGTTTATGACACTTTATATTATCACACTCCCGCGAAATATTCAAGACCCCGGTTTTCTTCCTTTCCCCTTCGCGGTTTTCCCGGGAAGAGAAAAGCGCAGCCTCCTTCCGGAGGCTGCTTCTCTGTGTTCTTTCCGATGGGAATTCTCTTAAAAGCTTTCTTGAGAGCTCTCAGAAATTCTCGGCGCTGACTTCAAAATAGCTTTGGGGATGGGCGCAGGTCGGGCAGACGTCGGGCGCCTTGGTGCCGACGACGATATGACCGCAGTTGCGGCATTCCCAGATCTTGACCTCGCTCTTTTCAAAGACGGCGCCGGTCTCCACGTTTTTCAGAAGGGCGCGGTAACGCTCCTCGTGATGCTTTTCGATGGCCGCCACCAGGCGGAACTTCTTCGCAAGCTCCGGGAAGCCCTCTTCCTCGGCGGTCTTCGCGAAGCCTTCGTACATGTCGGTCCATTCGTAGTTCTCGCCCGCGGCCGCGGCGGCCAGGTTCTCGGCGGTATTGCCGATGCCGTCAAGCTCCTTGAACCACATCTTGGCGTGCTCTTTTTCGTTGTCCGCGGTCTTCAGGAAGAGGTCCGCGATCTGCTCGAAGCCCTCCTTCTTCGCCTTGGACGCAAAATAGGTATACTTGTTTCTCGCCTGGGATTCGCCGGCAAAGGCCGCCTCCAGATTCTTTTCGGTCTGTGTCCCCGCATATTTGTTCGCCGCCATATCGTTTCCTCCTTATCGATCGACAGATTTATTTTTCCCGAAGGGATCAACCTTCGATGAATTCCAGGATCGCGTCCTTCGGACGATACCCCACCAGACGGTCGGAAAGCTTTCCGTTTTCAAAGAGCAGGAGCGCCGGGATCGCGGAAATACCGTATTCAACGGCAAGCTCCTCTTCCTCGTCCACGTTGACCTTGCCGACCTTCAGGGCCCCGGCCTTTTCTTCGGCGATCTCGGCCACCACGGGCGCCACCATCCGGCAGGGTCCGCACCAGGTCGCCCAGAAGTCCACCAGCACCGGCAGATCGGATTTGAGCACTTCCTTTTCAAAATTGTCCTTCGTAAGCTTGATTTCCATCTTGCGTTCTCCTTTTCATTTCGATTTGTAATAAAGCATGCAGTGGCAGAAGCCTTCGAAATCGGGATCCTTGATCTGGTCCCGGAACTCCTTGCACATGCATTTCGTGTCCTCGGTCATTTCCCGGCGGCAGGGGCAGTAGCCTCCCCGCGCCTCCAGGCCCTCCTTGACGACCTTAACAATCTCCTCATCCGGGTTCAGCGTGATTTTCACGGTCGCCTCCTTTCCCCGAAATAATCGGCGGTTCTTCATTTGATTTAGTATACCATCTTTTTTCGAAAAAAGAAAGAGGGAATATCTTCTTTGCGCGCTTTTCTTCGGCCGACCGGCGGGATGGATTCCAAAGAAAACCGCGGGGCTTTCTTCAAGCGCCCGCGGCCGATCCTTTGCCTCAAATATCAGTTGTCTTTTCCCTCCGGAGAGATTTCCGTCCGCGCTTTTTTGTCCCTGCGCTTTCTTTGGATCAGGGCGACGAGACTCCCCAGGGCGATCCCGAGAGCTGAGATCAGGATGCCCGGAAGGATCTCCGAAAGCTCCGGCACGTTGAATTTCCCGAAGGCGATCATGTTCGCGAGGTCGAAGGTCGCGTAGCTCGCCAAGAAATAAAGCGCCCCGAAGAAGAGCATCATCAGCCATTTTTCTCCGTTCCAGGCCTCGTCCTTTCCGATCAGGAAGGAGATCACGGCGGTGGCGGCGGGAAGCACCAGCCACATCGAAAGGATCGAATAGCCCATGGCGTCTTCTCCTCCTCCGATCCAGAAGGACAGAACCGTCACGGCCCATATCCCGAGATACACGAGGATCTCGATCAGTTTACGGTTTTTTCCTTTGCTTCTCACCACGTCGGTGCTGGTTTCCAGATGTTCGATCATACGTACGTCCTCCTTCAGAAGCTCGTCGAGAGAGACTCCGTAGAGATCGCTGAGAGCGATGCAGGATCTGACGTCCGGATAGGACCGCCCGTTTTCCCAATTGGAAACGGTCTGTCGGCTGACGCCGAGCCGGTCCGCGGTATCCTCCTGTGTGATCGCCGCCTTTTTGCGGCAGGTCCTGAGCTTTTCTCCGATCTCCATGTCGTCTCCTTTTCTCGCGGCAGGGAAAGCGTAACACATCCGATCCCTTTACGCCACCAAAAAGCTTTGTCATCCGGGGAAAAACCGTGTCAAAATCCTTTTACGTGCGTGTTTTTCGCCCTTTGTTGTCAAGCTTTTCGCCTTTACGCCGTATCTTTCTTCCGGTTTTCCCCGTTCCGGTGTAAAGGCTGCGCCTTTATGATTTTACATGCCGCAGGCGGCCTGGCTTCCGATGCTGTTGTAGCCGGTGGCCATCAGCTTCTGCATGAAGCCGAGATAGGGATCCTGATAGCGAAGACGGATGATCTCGCCGTCCCGGGCATCCAGGTCTCCCCAGATCTCCGCCGACCGGCCGTCCTTCCCCACGCCCATGATCTGTTCTCCCGCGTGATCCAGCATCTTTCCGATGCGGAAGCATTTCACCGGGATATGATCCATGGGCTTTCCCGCGCGGTCAAGGACGTCGCCCGGGCGCTCGTCGCCTTCTCCCACGAAGAATTCATGATATCCGTCCCCGTCAAGGTCCACCGGATAGAGCCTGTCGCCCCGCACCGCGGGAGAAAACTCCACCGGTTCTCCGGTGAGTGCGTCGAAATAGAAGACGCCGTCCACCTCGTGATTGAAGCCCGTGTCATCCGGGACGAAATGCTCCCGCATGGCCATGGCCACCTTGCGGCAGCCGGGAAGGATATTGGCGCCCCAGCCGGTGTGCATATGCCCGTGATCGACGGCAGACCAGAGGACCCCGCCTTCGGCGCGGAAGGTGTAGACCCGCCTCTGTCCCTCGACCTCGCCGCCCTCGCGGCAGGTGTAGATATACTTTTTTCCGGTCTCGTAATCCAGGAAGGGCGTGATCACGTCGGAGTGGCCGTTATAGTCGGGAGCGTAGTTCAGGACCTCGCGGCCGTCGTCCAGCGAGATCAGCCTCTCGCCCCAGAAGAGCTCGTCCACGCCGTCTCGGTTCACGTCAAAGACCGGGGTCATGTGGCTGGCCCGCGGGCCGGGATCGTCGGCTGCAATGACGGTCTCCCATCTTTTTTCCATATTTCCGCTCCATCCCTGGAGATACATGTTGCCGTAGGTTCCCTGACAGGTCACCAGTACCGGCTCCCCGTGGGCATATCCCGCCACGATATAGAAACGATAGCAGAGCGAAAGCCTTTCGTTGAAGGTGTTTTCCGGCCAGTGCCAGACGCCGGTGACCTCGCCCGTAAGCCCGTCCAGGCGCTCCAGCTTCCGGTGCATGAAGGAGAAAGGCGCGCCGGTGTTGTTCACGTAATAGATCTCATCCACGCCGTCGCCGTCCATGTCGAAGGGCACCGCGGGCACGAACCACGGCCCGGCGATGACCCCGTAGGGAAGCTCCTTCTCCCAGAGCTTCTCTCCCTCCTCGGTAAAGAGGGCGATATGCACCGGCTTCAGGCCGCGATAGTCGAAAAGCTCCTCCCCGGGATCGGTGGCGGAGCCGTCGGAAAAGAGAAAAAGCATCCCTCTCCGGTCCCCGAGAGCGGCGTTTGCGGAACGGATAAATCCCAGATCCATCCCGAGATCGTAGCGTTTGAGCATGGCAAGGCGCATGGCGGTTTCCTCCTTCCGGCGGGAGTTTTCGGGGACGTCTTTCCCCTCTCTCCCGCGCGTGCTTCAGGCGGTTTTTGCGGTTTTTATTGTAGCACGCCCTCCTCCGGAAGTCAATCGAGGGACGCGGAAAAAGCCGCGGAGAGAAAGCGTCGCCTCCTCTGCGCGGCCCGGGTCGAAACAGGGTTCTCCTCCGGGGACGTTCAGAAGATCCCTTCGTAATCGGAAGGATCCAGTCCCGCGTCCAGAAGAGCCTCTTCCCGCTCCCAATCGTCCATGTCGTAAAGCTCGTCGATATCAAGCCCCGCTCCCCAGAGCTCGTCGATCAGAGTCTCCTCGTCCTTTTCCTCTTCCTCTTCGTCCGGATCGGAATAGAGGCCGTTTCCCGATGACCGTTCTCCGTATCCCGGGATATAAAAGTCCTCGCCGTCCTCATCCTCACCGTCGTCTTCGTCGTCTTCGGCCGGAGAAGGCGCAAAGCCGTAACCCGCGTTTTCTTCAAGGCCGTCGAATTTGTCGTCATCGTCGTCATCGTCGTCATCGTCGACGAATTCGCCGTCTTCATCCGGGTCGTCTTCATATTCGTCCCGGTCGTCAAGGCTTCTTCCGACGCCCCGCAGGCTCCTCACCAGATCGCCGAACAGGCCGCCGTCTTCCTTTTCGTCTTCCTCATCGTCCTCCTCCATTGCCTCCAGGAGGAGAAAATCCTCCAGAAGATCGAGATCGTCGTCGTCAGAACCGAAAAATCCGCCCTTTGCCATAGGTACTCCTTTCCCGCATAAGATCGGAAGGAATGAAAAGAGCAGCTTTTTCAGAAAGCCGCTCTTTTTTCGCGTCAGCTGCCGAGAGAAACGCCGGGATACTTCAGGGCAAACTCCCTCTTGAATGTCGCCAGTTCGGCGTCAGAGGCCGCGAGGAATTGATTCATCTCGTTCCGGGTCGAGACCTCGCACTGGGCAAGGGTGGCCCGGGTCTGAGCCAATTCGGCCTGATCGGACCTTTGCCGCTCGATCGCACCGCGCAGGCTTGCCGCTTCAACCGTCGGGCGATGGAATTTGTTCCGGGTAAAGGCCGACACCGTTCCGACGATCGCCATGAGGAAGAACGTCAGAGCGACAAGGAGAAGCCATACGATGCCCGTATTAAGTGTAAGCAGCGTCACAAGGACCGAGGCGATCAGGAGAACGATCGGAGCGATCAGTCCTTTGATCACCCGTCCGTTGTAGCGTCTTTTCTGCCGGGAATAGCTCGTGCGGGAGTTTGCGATACTGGTATTTGCGTAGGCGATATTCGATTCCAGCGAAGCGATCCGTGTTCTGAGAGACGTCAGAAGATCCGTATGCTTTCTTGCAAGCGCAGCCTTCCCCTTTTCTCTGTCGGAATCGATCCGGGAGACGCCCACCCGGTAAAGATGGGCGGGACCGTTGATCCCGGCGTAGCGGGCGTGTTCGTCGCCCACAGAGTATTCCAGGGCGCGCCGGTAATTCGAGTCCTCTGAGAAATCCGCAGAGTAATCTCTTTCAAGATCCTCCACACGCCTGGCCGAGTGCTTGCAGGCGACCAGGCCCATATAGGCCGCGGCAGAGCGGGGATTGATGTCCAGCACCCGGTCGAAATAGCTTTTTGCTTCTATGAAATCACCGTCTGAGAGATAGTTTTTCGCGCGTTCCAGAAGGGTCGACTCGTTGGCGACGCCGCGGAGATCGACCGCTCCCCTGTGTTCAACGATGGTGCGGTCAAAAGTAGTCCTGTTGCCGCAGTAGGGGCAGAAGAAAAACTCGCGGGAATCGTCCAGATTTTCAAGCTTTGCCCCGCAGGCGGGGCACGTCAGTGAGATCAGTCCCATAATT
>CACYBP010000192.1 GCA_902772625.1 Oscillospiraceae bacterium | reverse complement strand
CTCGGGATCGGGGGGAAAAAGCTCTGCCTGTACGCCCCGACCTTCCGCCGCAGCTCGAAAAGCGTTTCCTCCACCGCCGAAAGCGCCGCTTACGGGGTGGACCCGGAAAAGACGCTGGAGGCCCTGGCCCGCCGCTTCGGCGGAGAGTGGGTCTTCGCCTTCCGCTATCACCCGAAGATCACCGACCGCCGGGCGCATTTTGACGACACGGTCCGGGATCTTTCCTCCTACGACGATATGCAGGAGCTGCTTTTCGCCGCCGACGTGCTTTTGAACGACTATTCCTCCTCCATGTGGGATTTCGCCCTGACCGGGCGGCCCTGCTTCCTCTTCTGCGAGGATCTGGCGGAATACCGGGGAAAAGAGGATTTTTACGTTCCCATCCGGGAATGGCCCTTCCCGCTCGCCGAGACGATGCCGGAGCTTTTGGAAAGGATCGCCTCCTTCGACGAAGAGGCGTACAAGGTCCGGGTGAAGGAGCATTACGAGACTCTGGGAAGCTTCGAGACGGGACACGCCTCCGAAAAGCTTTTCCGGGCGATAGAAGAAACAATCAGGGCCTGAAAGGCCCGGAAAGGGGAGAAGGGGATGAAAAACTGTCTGATCCTGCTGTCCGGCGGCGTCGGCGCGCGTCTGGGGGACGCGATCCCGAAGCAGTATATCGCCGTCCGGGGAAAGCCGGTGCTTCTTTATACCATGGAGGCGTCGGAAAAATGTGAGCTGATCGACGCGATCCTGGTGGTCGCGGCGCCGGAATACGGCGATACGGTGGAAGCTCTTGCGCGAAAAAACCGGATCACGAAATTCATCGGGTGGGTCCCGGCGGGGAAAAACCGCCAGCGCTCGGCCGACAACGGCCTATTTGAGATCGAACGGCGCGGAGGATGCGAAAATCTGATCATCCACGACGCGGTGCGCCCCCTGGTGACCGACCGGATCTTCCGGGACGGGCTTTCCAAGCTGGAAACGAACGAGGCGGCCCTGGCCGCGATCCCCACCCGGGACAGCTGCTATCTCTGCCGGGACGGGGAGAGCTTTGAAGGAACGCTTGACCGCTCGGTGATCTACCGGGGGCAGACGCCGGAGTTTTTCCGGTATGAAAGCTATCTTCGCGCGGTGAAGACCTCCACGGAGGAGGAGCTTGACCGGGTGACCGGCTCGGCGGCCGTTGCCATGAACAAGGGGATCCGCGTGGCCCTGTCCTATGGGGAGGAGCGCAATTTCAAGATCACCACCCGGGAGGATCTCGAGAGATTCCGCCGGGTGATGGGAGAAGGAGAAGAAGACCGTGGAGAAGGATGAAGCGCTCCGGAAGGTGCAGAAGGCCGAAACGGCGCTTCTGGAGATTTTCGCGGACGTCTGCGAAAAAAACCGACTCCGGTATTACCTGGCCTACGGCACGCTGATCGGCGCGATAAGGCACGGGGGCTTTATCCCCTGGGATGACGATATCGACGTGATGATGCCCCGGCCGGATTACGAAAAATTTCTGGAGATCACACGCACCGGCCTTCCGGAGGGGGTGCGGGTGGATCATTATTCCCGGGAGGGGTACCGGTTCTTCGGCTCCAACACCCGCCTGGAAAACGACCGGATGCAGTTCGCCGTGCCCCGGGGCCGGGAGGTGGAATGGCAGAGCGTGTGGATCGACCTGATCCCCATGGACGGGCTTCCCGCCGATGAAAAGAAGCGGGAAAGGCAGCTTCGCCGTTTTCTTCAGAACGTCCGGCTTCTGCGCGTGGCCGTCACCGCGCGCGAGGGGGCGCAGGAGGGGCTTTCCCGGGGAAGGCTTGAAAGGCTCGCCCTCTTCCTGAATACCCGCCTGAAGATCGGGAAGCTCCTTTCAATCAGGGGCGTACAGAAAAAGATCGACCGCACCAAAAGAAGGTACGATTACGACGCGTCGGAGTTCGTGCACGGATGGGTCTTTGCCTACAAGGGCAAATGCGTCTACCGCCGGGAGGACTTTCTGGAAGGCGCGCTCCTGCCCTTTGAAGGAAGGCTTTACCGGGTCCCCCGGAATTACGACCGGGTGCTCCGGACGATCTACGGCGATTATATGACCCTTCCGCCGGTGGAAAAGCGGGTGCAGAGCCACTGTGTGGGCTTCCGCGAGGGCGAATCAAGAGAGAGAACAGAGGAATGACGGCGTGAAATTTATCCGAAAAATGCTGGTCTATTTCGTGGGCACGGTGCTGGGGAAGATCATCACCTTCCTGATGGTGCCGATCTACACCCACGTTCTGGCCCCGGAGGACTACGGCGCGGCCGATCTTGCGTATACCATGGCGGTGATGCTGGTCTCCATCGCCTTTATGGAGCTGTGGACGGGCCTCCTGCGCTTCAGCTACGACGAAAAAGACGAGGCGGGAAAGCGAAAGCTCTTCAAGCACGTTCTCCTTCTCGGCGCGGTGCTGGCGCCGGTGTATCTGCTGCTCGCGGCGGGGATCGCCCGGTGGCAGAAGCTTCCCTATATGGGTTGGATGCTCGGGTGCGGGCTTTTGCTGCTCGCACTCCATCTCTGGCAGTACATGGCGCGCGCCATGGGGAAGAGCCACGATTTCGTGATCTCCGGCGCGATCTCCTCGGTGACGCAGCTTGCGGCGATGCTTTTGGGAATCTATCTTTTCCGGCTGGGCTCGGTGATGCTTCTGGCGGCTCCGGCTCTGGGGTGTGTGGCGGCGGTGTCGTATCTGGAGATCCGGTTCGGCTTCCTCCGGCTGCAGAAAGGCGGCCTTGACCGGAAGCTGATCCGGGATCTGGTCCGGTTCTCGCTTCCCCTGGCCATCAACGCCGTGGCCTATAACGCCATGACCAACCTCTCCCGCTTCATCGCCAAGGCGCATCTTCCGGAGGAGGAAAACGGCTATATCGCCCTGTCCGCCAAATTCGTGGTGATCGTCACGTCGCTGGTCTATATCTATTCGCTTGCCTGGCAGGAAAGCGCCTACGAGGAGAGCGGCGACGAGGACCGCGCCGCCTATTACGGCGCGATGAACGCCCTGTTCATCGACGGGATGGCGGCGATGACCTCGGCCTTTATCCTTCTGACCGACCTGCTCTTCCCCTATTTCATCGG
>CACYBP010000191.1 GCA_902772625.1 Oscillospiraceae bacterium | reverse complement strand
GTCGCGCCCATGGGAACGTCCTCTTTGATGACCGTGCCGACGCCGATCTTCATATAGCCTTCGCCCACGGCGGTCTCTTCGTACCCGACGGGGGTATTCAGACCGAAGTCGTTGCAGAAGCCTATACCGCCCGAGCCCACGCCGGGCACCACGTCTTCATAGGCGCAGAAGGTGTGCTTGCCGTCCAGATAGACCTGGGTGATGAAGCCGGTCCAGTCGAACCGGGAGCCCGCGTAGGCCGTACCCGGTTTCGCGATCTCCACCTTCAGGCGTTCGTTTTTGAGTCCGATAAAAGCTTGCGTTACCATAGTTCTATCTTCCTTTCATTTTTGATATCAAAGCTGAATCGTTTCGGCTTCCGCGCCGTCCGGCTGCGCTCGAAGGTCGATATCGCATTCCCACAGACCGAAGGTCGTGTGACCGTCGGCCAGAAGCTCCAGAGAGTGCCGGTCGGCAAGACACAGGACCGGACCGGGGCCGGTTTCGATCGGAACGCCGTCGAGCTCGATCCCCGTTTGCGAGCGGGCAAGGCGGTGAGAACCGATATAGACCGGATGATGAAGCTCCGTCCGGAAAAGATAGGGAAGCTCCTCCCCGTCCTTTTTCGGCCTCAGACGGCATGTCAGTTCTTCCGGAAGCTCCGCGGCAAGGCGCAGTCCGTCCTCTTTTTTGATAAGTGAGAGGGAAAGCGGGATTGAATGCTGCCCGGTAAAGGGAAGCCCCTGCATCAAAACCTTTTCCCAGAAGACGAGAAGCCTTCTCCCCTTGGGATCCCCGGAAAAGGTCTGGGCCGCGTAAGCCCCGGTCTTCGCGTCGCGGCGGGTCAGTTCTTTGATCTCGCCCGGGCTGGTAAAGCGTTCGCCGTCGAAATCGCCGATAAGATACTTTCCTCCGGCCTCCCAGAAGATCCATTTCTCTTCCCCCTCCGGAGTCGGAAGCGGGAAGAAATCGGGGCACTCGTTGGCGCCGGGAAAAGAAAAGCGCTGGAGCATATGCCAGGAACGGAGATCCTTTGAGGAAAAAAGAGCGTATTCGTCCTTTTCGAGATAAAGCGCGAGGATCCAGAGGTCCTTCGGCGCGTACCGGATCACCTTGGGGTCGCGATTTCCGGGAGTGATCGTGGGGATCACGGGATTGCCGGGGTATTTTTTGTAATGCTCGCCGTCAAGCGAATAAGCAAGATTCTGGGTAAAGCCGTTTTTCTCGTCGGCCTCGGTATAGATCAGAACGTGCGCTCCGGCTCCGAAGCCCGCCGTATCGTCTTCATCCACCACAGCGGAGCCTGAAAACTCAGTGGAATCGATCCTTTCGGGATAAAGTGCCTCGCCCTTCCACGTCCAGTTGAGGAGATCATCGCTTTCAGCGTATCCCCAATGCATGTTTCCCCAGACGTCGCCGAAGGGATTGTGCTGGTGGAAAAGGCGGTATTTTCCCCGGTAAAAGGAAAGACCGTTGGGATCGTTGATCCATCCCCAGGGCGCGGTGAAATGGAGAAGCGGTCGGCTCCTGTTTTCTGGGTGCGTTTCGTCTGAAAGAGAGGGCGGAAGGATCGCCTTGCCGTCAAAGGAGAAGGTGAGATCACGCCCCAGAAAGGGCTTCAGATCGGCGTA
The DNA here is from genome assembly GCA_902772625.1 of Oscillospiraceae bacterium. Classification (GTDB taxonomy): domain Bacteria; phylum Bacillota; class Clostridia; order Oscillospirales; family QAMX01; genus RUG11797. The sequence goes on along the minus strand of CACYBP010000191.1, from coordinate 5,988 downwards.
TACCGTGTATTCCGGGTTTTCCGGCGCATAGGAAATGCGGAAGGAATAGATTTCCCTGCCGTTTTCGGCAAGAGTCATCACACCCTGCCGCCCGCGGTCCGCCGGAAGAGGCGCAAAGCGTTTTTCGATCTTCATGGGATCCCCTTCCTTTCCAGCCACATTATAGCAAAGCCGGGAAAGAATTACAAGCAAAATGCGCCGCCCGCTCTTTATTTTTTCGTGTTTTCATGGTATCATAAGTCTTGTCAAGCCGCGCCGCAGCGGCGGACCGCAGCGAAAGGAGGAAGGGATTTGAAAAGGGCTTTCGACCACGTCCGGGCGTTTATCCGGATCGCGTTCCTATCCTCCGTCGACGCCGGGGTCACCCGCGCCAGCGCCGCGGCCAGCTTTTACGGCATCTTCACCATCTTCCCCCTCCTGATCTCCCTGAGCGCCCTCAGCAATTACTTCAACTACTCCGAAACCTTCGTCGAAAAGATGAATCTTCTGCTCCCGGCGCAGATCCGGGATGGGATCGTCGCGTATTTTCAATACGCTTCCTCCAACAACAGCGCGGGGTTTCTGATCCTCGGCGCGGTCTTTTCGGTCTGGTTCCTCTTCCGTCTGGTGGATTTTCTCAGTTACAGCCTGACCGCGATCTACACTCCCGAGAGCATCCCGCCCTTCTACAAGAGGCTGCCCAGGACGCTCGTAACCACCCTGATCGTTCTCGTTTCGGTGCCTATCTTATTCTTGACAATCGTGTTCGGAAAGAATATAATGGTATCGTTGCAGGGTGTGTTCAGTATCCCGTCTTTTCTGATAACTCTGTGGCGGTTTATCCGCTTCCCCATTGCCGCTTTCGTGATGTACGCGCTGGTCTCGGTGGCCTACCGGTTCGCCACCTATCAGGCCTTTTCGGTATGGGACGTCTCCCCCGGCGCCGCTCTTTCCTTTGTTATCTGGCTTTCCGTTACCGTCCTTTTTGCCTATTACCTCGACAACATCGGCGATTACGGTCTGCTTTACGGTGCGCTGGGAACCGTGATCGCCCTTCTGATCTGGCTTTTTATGTCGGCCTATTCCTTTCTTTACGGGGCGGTCTTCAACGTCAAATACAAGAAGTATAAAGATAGAGAGGTATCAAAATGATGAACAAGAAAGCAATCGTCACCGGCGGAAGCCGTGGGATCGGGCGCGGCATCGCGTTCAAGCTGGCCGAAGCCGGTTACGACGTCGCGATCACCTATGCCACCGCTTCGGCTTCCGCGGACGCTGTGAAGGAAAGGATCGAGAAGGAGTACGGCAAAAGGTGCTTCGTGTATCAGGTCGATCTCTCCGATCCCGAAAGCGCCCAGCCCTTCGTCAGAAGAGCGATCCGCGATCTGGGCGGCCTTGACCTTCTGGTCAACAACGCCGGCCTCACCATCGAGGGAAGCATCGCCGATATGCCGGTCGAAAAGGTGGACAAGCTGATCAATCTGGATTTCAAGGCTTATATCCACAATATGCAGGCCGCCTCCCGCTATATGGTCAGCCACGGCGTCAAGGGCTCCATCATCAACATCACCTCCTCCCGCGGTGAGCGCGCCTACCCCGGCGACACGGTCTACGGTGCCGTCAAGGCCGCGCTGAACCGCGCCATTCAGTCCATTGCCCTGGATCTCGCGCCCTACGGTGTGCGCGTCAACAACGTCGCCCCCGGCGCCACTCAGATCCGCACGAAGGACGAGATCAAGGATGCCATCAAGGAATGGGCCGCCAACGGAGCGGATCTCAGCGAGATGGGCGACGATCCCTTCGCCGAGCTTGGCGAGCGCGTCCCTCTCGGCCGCATCGGCACCCCCGAGGATATCGGCAACGCCATCGTCTTTCTGGCCTCCGACAAGGCTTCTTACATCACCGGCATCACCCTGCGGGTGGACGGCGGACTGATCCTCTCGGGCGAACCGGAGAGAACTCCCTGGCCGCATTACGAGACCACCTACGACATGAAGTGGGGTCATATGGGCATGCGCGATTCCGATCTGCGCAACACCTACCTCTACGTCGGCAGCTACACCTTCCCCAACAAGGCCGGTGAAAAGGCCGAAGGGATCTACGTTTACGACTTTGACCGGAACTCCGGCCGCATCGATCTGATCCAGACCGTGTCGGATACCCCGAACCCGTCTTATCTCACCCTGTCCGAAGACAAGATGCATCTTTACGCCGTCAGCGAAGGCCGTGAATCCTCGGTTTCCTCCTATAAAATCGATCCCGAGACCGGCAGGCTGACCTTTGAGAACAAGGTCGATACCGCCGGGACCGCCATGTGTCACGTGGTCCCCTCGAAGAACTCCAACGCCGTGTATACCGCCATGTACGGTTCCGGCCACGTGGCCGCTGTTTCGGTCAACGAAGACGGCACCCTCGGCAAGGTCCTCACCACCATCGCCCACGAGGGCAAGGGCACCGACCCGAGACGCCAGGAAGCGCAGCACGCCCATTCGGTCACGGTATCCCCCGACGGGAAATACGCCTATGCCTGCGATCTCGGCATGGACAAGATCATGATCTACAAGATCCTGGAGGACGGCTCCCTCACCCCGAACGAGATCCCCTTCACTGAGATCGGCGGAGGCGAAGGCCCGCGCCACATGGAATTCCATCCCAACGGAAGCTGGCTGTATCTGGTCACCGAGATGGGTGCCAAGGTCATCTTCCTCGTGTACGACCCCGAGACCGGAAAGCTCACCGAAAAGCAGCGCGTCGCCACCCTTCCCGAAGGCTACGACAAGCCGAACACCGCGGCGGACATCCACCTGACCAAGGACGGTAAGACTCTCTATATGTCCAACCGCGGCATCAACGAGCTGGTGGCCTTCACGGTCGGTGAGGACGGCATGCTGGAAAAGCTTACCTCCTTCTCCTCCGTGGGCGGCTTCCCCCGCTCCTTTGCGCTGTCTCCCGACGACCGGTTCATCGCCGTCGCCAACCAGGACGGCACTCTGAACATCCTCGCCCGGGATCCCGAAACCGGCGTCGGCACGGCTCTTTACGAAGAGAAGATCCCCGCCTGCGTCTGCGTCAAGTTTTTCCGGGCCTGACCGGGAAACATACAATCAAGAAGGGAGATACTTTCCACGATGGAAACGAAAAAAGCAATCGTCACCGGCGGCAGCCGCGGGATCGGCAACGGCATCTGCCTGAAACTTGCGGCGGCCGGATATGATATCGCCACCAATTATTCCACCGCCTCCACCGAAGCCGACGAGCTTGCGCACAAGATCGAGACCGAATACGGAAGAAAATGCTTCGTTTATCAGGCCTCTCTTGACAAGCCCGACGTGGGTCAGAAATTCATCAACAAGGCTGCACACGATCTGGGCGGTCTGAATCTTCTGGTCAACAACGCCGGCGTCACCCGGATGGGCAACATCCTCGACATGCCCATCGAGACCCTGGATTATCTGGTCAGTCTGGACTTCCGCACCTATCTTCTCAACGCCCAGACCGCCGCGCGCTTCATGATCAAGCGCGGCCTGACCGGCTCCATCATCAACGTCACCTCCTCCCGCGGTGAGCGCGCCTACTCCGGCGACGCCATCTACGGCGGCGTCAAGGCGGGCCTCAACCGCGCGATCCAGTCCATGGCGCTTGATCTCGGGCCTTACGGCATCCGCGTGAACAACGTCGCCCCCGGCGCCACCGACGTGCGCGATCCTTCGGGATACATCAAGCGCATGGCCGCCCTGGGCATCAAGATCGATCCCAATATGCCGAATCCGCGGGAAGTTCTTGCGAGAAAGATCCCCTGCCTGCGCACCGGAAAACCCGCCGACATCGGCAACGCCGTGGTGTTCCTGGCCTCCGACGAGGCATCTTACATCACCGGCGTCACCCTCCGGGTGGACGGCGGTCTGATACTGGCCGGCATGCCCGAATGGCGTGATCCGGAAAATACCCGTGAAAACGACGTGGGCTGGGTCGCCCGCAAACGCGACCTCGTCTTCTCCGAGGAAGAATAAGACGCATAAAAAAGCCGTCGCGTCAATCCGCGCGACGGCTTTTTCTCTTCTTCAGTTCGTGTCAGTCCAGAAGATGGTCCTCCGCAAGCGATATGAATTCTCCCTCCGCCTGGTCTTCGTCAAGCCCGTAGGAGAAGATCAGGTGATCCAGAAGCCGGACGTTGATGGTCTCCAGCGCTCTCGCGATCTTTTTGGTGCAGGAGATATCCTCGTTGGAGGGAAGCGCCACCGAGCGCGGATGGTTGTGCGCCACGATGACGCGGGTGGCGTTGTACATGATCACCGTCTCCACGATCTTGCGGAGATTGACCACCGCGCGGTCGATATCGCCTTCGCAGATCAGGGTCATCCCCAGGATCTTCCCGGCGCTGTCCAAAGACAGAAGATAGAATTTCTCCACGTCGCAGCCGATGAAAAAGGGCCGCATATAGTTTCCGGCTTCCTCTGCGGAGCTGATCACCCGGACGTTTCTGACCTTGGATACGTTATATGCCCGGGAAAGAGCCGGGATCATCTTGAGATAGGCAGCCGCCCTCTCCCCGATCCCCGGCGAGTCCAGAAGGCTGACCATCGGCGCTTCGCACACGGCGGCCAGGCTTCCGAACCGGTCGATCAGGTTGTGCGCAACGAGATTGGTGTCGGCGCGCGGGATCACGTAATAAAGAAGCACCTCCAGAATCTCGTGCTCTGCAAATCCGTCGAAGCCCTCCTCCAGAAGAAAACGATCGATCATGCGCTGCCTGTGGCCGTCGTGGATGCTTTCTTTCATTTTGTTTCCCCCTGATGACAGGTTTTGTGTCAGTTCACCGTATCTATTATACTTGAATTACGCGATATATGCAAGACGAGGATTTATGAAAACCATCACGATCACCCGAAACGACTCCGGTCAAAGACTCGATCGCTTTCTGATGAAGGCGCTCCCCGCTCTGCCGCCGGGACTGCGCGCCAAATACATCCGCACCAAATCCATCAAGGTGAACGGTAAACGCGCGGAGCCTTCACAGAGGCTTTCCGAGGGAGACGAGATAACGCTTTATATCAAGGATGAATTCTTTCTCACCTCTCAGGACGAGGAGGCCTATACGCTGATCACCAAGGCTCCCGTGATCCTTTATGAGGATGAAAAGATCCTTCTCGCCGTGAAGGAGCCGGGGCTTTCGGTCCACGAGGATGAAACCGGCAACCCCGACACCCTGATCAACCGGATCAAGGCCTATTCCGTCAGATGCGGCAGCTGGGATCCGGAAAGCGAGCATGCTTTTGCCCCGGCCCTTGCCAACCGCATCGACCGCAACACCGGCGGGATTGTCATTGCCTGCAAGACGGCAGAAGCTCTGAGAGATATGAACGCCCTGATCCGGGAACGGCGGATCAACAAATACTATCTCGCCGCTGTGGAGGGCGATCCGCCCGAAAGCGGTACCCTTCGGGGGTATATCCGGAAACGGGAGGACGAGAACCGCGTGGAGGTCTTCTCTTCCCCGGTTCCCGGCGCGCGCACCGCCGTGACCGGCTTTCGGGTGCTTTCAAGACGCGACGGACTGTCGCTCTGCGAATGCCGGCTTTATACCGGCCGCACGCATCAGATCCGCGCGCAGATGGCCCGCGCGGGCTATCCCCTTCTCGGAGACGGAAAGTACGGAAGGGCCGATCCCCGATGGAAAAATCAGGCGCTTTTCTCCTATAAGCTTTCCTTCCCGGAGATTCCGGACGGTTCGTCGCTTTCTTATCTTTCCGGCAGGACCTTTACTTTCCGGAACGTCGATTTCGTGAAAAAGCTCTTTCCGGGCTTCTCTCTGTAAAAAGAAAAACCCGGCCTTTTCGACCGGGTTTTCTTTTGGTGGGTCTATCGGGGCTCAAGTCGAACTATGCAGAGCTTCCCGAAAGAGTCAAAAACTCAGGCAGATTCCCGCCGTTTATATTTTCTGCGTTCTTCTTTAATAGGATTTATTTACGAAATCTAAACCGTAATCATTCAGATTCCGGCAAGTTCCCG
>CACYBP010000190.1 GCA_902772625.1 Oscillospiraceae bacterium | reverse complement strand
GCCGATTTTTCCGAAAAGCCCTTTACAAACCGGGATTTCTGTGCTATGATACCGGTAATCTCTTATGCGGAGGCGCATCATGCATCGTCATCTCTCCTACGCCTATACCGGAGGCCGCGCGTATGATTACGCGGGGCTTTTCAGGCAGGCATGGGATTGAACCTACAACGCGTCAACGCGATAAAGGATCAAAACGCAGCCTGCAAAAGGCTGCGTTCTTTTTTCGCCGCCCGGGAAAGGGCGTCTTTCGACATTTCATAAAGGAGAGTGAACCCCATGCCCATCACCGACATTCTGGAGAAGAACGCAAGGCTTTATAAGGACGAGGTGTGTCTGGTCGAACTGAACCCCGAGCAGGACGAGCCCAGGCGGATCACCTGGCGCGATTACGACCTGATCGAGCCCACCAAGCACGGCGGCTACCGCCGGGAGATCACCTGGAGCGTGTTCGACGAAAAGGCCAACCGGTTCGCCAACGCCCTGATCGGACGGGGCGTCAAAAAGGGCGATAAAGTGGCCATCCTGATGATGAACGGACTGGAATGGCTTCCCATCTACTTCGGGATCCTGAAGACCGGCGCCCTGGCCGTCCCGATGAATTTCCGCTATTCCTCCGACGAGATCGCCTACTGTCTGGATCTCGCCGAGGTGGACGTGCTGGTGTTCGGGCCGGAGTTCATCGGAAGGATCGAGGCCATCGCCGACAAGATCAGCAAGAACCGCCTTCTGATCTTCGCGGGCGCCGGCGTCTGCCCCATGTTCGCCGACGATTATCTGGATCTGACCTCCGAATGCTCCTCCCGCTCCCCGGGCATCGCCCTGACCGACGAAGACGACGCGGCCATCTACTTCTCCTCCGGCACCACCGGCTTTCCCAAGGCGATCCTTCACAATCACGAAAGCCTGATGCACGCCTGCATCGCCGAGCAGAATCACCACGGACAGACCCACGAGGACGTGTTCCTCTGCATCCCCCCGCTTTACCACACCGGGGCGAAGATGCACTGGTTCGGAAGCCTGCTTTCCGGCGGGAAGGCCGTGCTTCTGAAGGGCACCAAGCCCGAGACCATCCTGAAGGCGGTCTCGGACGAGAAATGCACCATCGTATGGCTTCTGGTGCCCTGGGCGCAGGATCTTCTGAACGCCCTGGACCGCGGAGAGCTGAAGCTTGAAAACTACGAGCTTTCCCAGTGGCGGCTGATGCACATCGGCGCGCAGCCGGTCCCCAAGAGCCTGATCCGCCATTGGATGGAATACTTCCCGAAGCACGATTACGACACCAACTACGGTCTGAGCGAATCCACCGGCCCGGGCTGCGTGCACCTGGGGCTGGGAAATCTCCACAAGGTCGGCGCCATCGGCAAGGCCGGCTACGGCTGGGAGACCAAGGTCGTGGACGAGGACGGGAACCCCGTGGAACGGGGCAAGGTGGGCGAGCTCTGCGTCAAAGGCGCGGGGGTCATGACCTGCTACTACCGCGACCCGGAGGCCACCGCCGCCGTCCTGAAGGACGGATGGCTCTTCACCGGCGACATGGCCATGGAGGACGAGGACGGGTTCCTCTTCCTGGTGGACCGGAAGAAGGACGTGATCATTTCGGGCGGCGAGAATCTTTACCCCGTGCAGATCGAGGACTTCCTTTCGGCGCACCCGGCCGTCAGCGACGTGGCCGTGATCGGCCTTCCCGACAGGCGCCTCGGTGAGATCGCCGCCGCCATCATCAAAATCAAGCCCGGCATGACCTGCACCGAGGAGGAGATCAACGAGTTCTGTCTGGAGCTTCCGCGCTACAAGCGCCCGAAAAAGATCATTTTCGCCGACGTGCCGCGCAATCCCACCGGCAAGATCGAAAAGCCGAAGCTGCGCGCCATCTACGGCGCCACCGAGCTGGTGGCGGCGCAGAACAACTCGTGAGGCGGCCCCATGAAGATCGCCGTTCTGATGCACTTTGACGCGCCTTCCCGGGAAAAGCTGGAAAAAGCGCTTCCGGGATGCGAGATCGTTTACGCCTTCGACCGGTCGCTTTCCTATCTCGACCGGGAGGAATTCGACCGGGAGAAATACGCGAAGGAGCTCTTGGACGCCGACGCGGCGGTGGGAAATCCCCCGCCCGATCTTCTTCCCTCCATGAAAAAGCTGGGGCTTCTGCAGCTCTTCTCGGCGGGTACCGAGCCCTACTCGCTGCCCGGCGTGCTCCCGGAGGGAGCAAAGCTTGCCAATACCTCCGGCGCCTTCGGCAAGGCGATCTCCGAGCATATGCTGGCCGCCATGCTGACCCTTTCCAAAAAGCTTCATCTTTATCGGGACGACATGCGGGAGGGCCTTTGGCTCGACCGGGGAAGCGTCACCTCCCCCGAGGGCATGACGGTGCTTTCGGTGGGCATGGGCGACATCGGCTCCCGGTTTTTGAAGCTCACGAAGCTTCTCGGCGCGCGCACCGTGGGGATCCGGAAGCACTCGCTCACCGCCCCCGACTGGGTGGACGAGGTACACCTCGCGGAGGATCTGGATTCTCTTCTTCCCTCGGCCGACGTCGTGGCTCTTTCGGTGCCCGGCAACGCCGAGACCAGAGGGCTTTTCGACGAGCGGAGGCTCCGCCTGATGAAAAAAGGCGCGATCCTTCTCAACGTCGGGCGGGGAAGCGCGGTGGACTCTCTCGCGCTCTGCCGCGTTCTTTCCGAAGGATATCTTGCGGGCGCCGCTCTGGACGTCACCGATCCCGAGCCGCTGCCGCCGGAGCATCCCCTCTGGAAATGCGAAAACGCTCTGATCACCCCGCACGTCAGCGGTTTTTATCACCTGCGCGAGACCTACGACAACATCGTGGCCATCGCGATCGAAAACCTCGTCCGGTTCCGGGACGGGAAGCCCCTTCTGACCCCGGTGGATCCCGCCACCGGCTACCGGGAGACCCAGGTCTGGCCGAAGGCGTAAGCCCGGCGAAGGCCTGAACGCGCCTCCAAAAGGAGGAAAAGCCGATGCAGTACAGAAAGGACAAACACGGAGACGAGCTCTCTCTTCTCGGCTTCGGGTGCATGCGCTTTCCCCAGAAGGGGCGGGGCATCGACCTGGAGGAAGCCGGGCGGGAGATCATGGAGGCCTTTCACGCCGGAGTGAATTACTTTGACACCGCCTATATCTACCCCGGCAGCGAGGCGGCCATCGGCGAGATCTTTGAGAAAAACGGCATCCGGGATCAGATCCGGATCGCCACCAAGCTTCCCCAGTATCTGGTGAACAGCCGCGCTTCCCTCGACCGGACTTTCGGCGAGGAGCTTTCCCGGCTCCGGACCGATCACGTGGATTATTATCTGATGCACCATCTGACCGACGTGGCCATGTGGGAAAAGCTTCTGAAGATCGGCGTGCTCGACTGGATCCGGGAGAAAAAAGAAAGCGGCGCCATCCGGAACGTCGGCTTTTCCTATCACGGGAATACCGAAGGTTTCCTGAAGATTCTCGAAAGCTACGACTGGGACATCTGCCAGATCCAGTATAATTATCTGGACGAGACCTCCCAGGCGGGGCGGGACGGTCTGAAGGCCGCCGCGGCGAAGGGGATCCCGGTGGTGATCATGGAGCCGCTGCGCGGAGGGAAGCTTGTGAACATGCTTCCCGACGAGGCGAGGAAGGCCATGCGGGAAAGCGGGCGGGACTGGTCCCCCGCCGAATGGGGCTTCCGCTGGCTTTACGACCAGCCGGAGGTCACGGTGGTGCTTTCGGGGATGAATTCGCTGGAAACGGTGCGGGAAAACTGCCGCGTGGCGTCGGCCGCGCGCCCCGGAGAGCTTGCCGAAGGCGATTTCGCCGTGCTGGAAAAGGTCACGCACGCGATCCGGGCGAAGGAAAAGGTGGGCTGCACCGGGTGCCGGTACTGCATGCCCTGCCCGAAGGGCGTGGACATCCCGGGGGCCTTCCGCTGCTACAACGCCATGTACATCGAGTCCAAAAGTCAGGGAAGGTTCCAATACGCCCAGACCGTGGGTCTCACCAAAGAGCCCGCTTTCGCCTCCCAGTGCGTCGGGTGCGGCAAATGCGAAGCCCACTGCCCCCAGTCGCTTCCCATCCGCAGTCTTCTGAAGGAGGCCGACAGGGCCCTTCGTCCCCTTCCCTACCGGGTGGGGATCGCCGTGGTGCGGAAATTCATGTTCCGGAAGGCGAAGGCGCGCTGACGCCCCCCGGAGGAGCGGCGTGTCCTTGCCCGGTTCAGGCAACAAGTCAAAAAAACGCAAAGGACGCCGGCGGAGCTTACCGGCGTCCTTCTTTATAATAAGGCTCTCAGATTTTTTCAGATATTGCTTTTGGTTTCGGTTTCGGCGCGCCTGGAAAGCTCCGAAAGGGTGATGGCGAAGGCCTCGTCGGCGTATTTGTCGCGGATCGCGTCGGCCTTGATTTCGGCCTTCGCGGCAAGCGAGGTCATTTTCAGGAGGAAGGCGGGGTTTTTCACCAGGATCGGCCCGATGAGATGGGTGGCGAAGAGGTTTCCTTCGGCGTACCCCTCCTCCTTTTCCTCCCCGGCGTTGCCGAGGCCGAACTCCACGTGAAAGAGGGGCTTTTCAACGCCCCGGATCTCGCTGGATTTGTTGATGAAGCCCACCAGCTTTTCTTCTCCCCAGCGGACGATCTCGTCCGAGACCAGCCTTTTCGTCCCCTCGACGCTTTCAAAGGAGGCAAGGCCCAGCCCCTCGTGACGGACGCCGTCTTTGTCGGTGACGCTTTTGCCGATCATCTCCATGGCGTTGCCGGTGAGAAGCACCGGCACTCCGCGCCTCACGGCGTCACGGAAGGTCTCCTTATTGCGCAGAAGGTGCGCCATGGCGCGCTTCTGGCGGCTTTCGCGGCCCGAGCCGATATAGACGAATCCGGCGTCGGAAAGATCGAATCGATCGATCAGGGAGCGTTTCACGATCTCGTTTTCATATCCCGCCCGGGTAAGCGCCCGGGAGAGCATCAGAAGATTGGCGTAATCGCCGTAAAGATCCATCAGATCGGGATAAAGATGATAAAGGCGGATCATGCGCTCACTTCCTTTCCACGAGATTCAGGAACTTGTCCTTGTCCGAAAAACAGGTGATGGTGTAGATCTTTTTGGTGTCGTAGCTTTTGAGAAGCTCCGCCGCCTCCTCGATGGAGCGGACCGCCGCGATCCTTTCCTCCGGGATCCCGGTGAAGGAGAAGCGCACCATGAGTTCCCCGTAATGGGTACCCGCCAGAACGATATGGCGGACGTGAGGAGACGCGAGCTTTTCAAAATCAATGTCCCAGAACCAGGAGGTCTCGCTGGTGAAATACTTCCGGCTGACCGCGTCCACGATCACCAGCACCGAGACGTCCTCCGGATCGGAGGCGGCCACGGCGATGGACTGGTCGTAGGAGATCGAGTTTTCGTGTTTGGAGGTGAGGAGCTTTCCCTCGTGATCGCCCAGGGTGAAGGAAACGATCCTTCCCATACGGGAGGCGAAATCCCGAAGCGAGCGGGCGATCTTCTCCCCCGGCACCCCGGCCTCGCTGGCCGCGGCGAAGGCCACGAGGATGTTGTAGGCTGAGTAAACGCTGGGGTTTTCCATGGGGATCTCAAAGCTTCCCTCCCGGGAAGCGACGGTCAGGCTCCCCGCGGCAAGGTCGATCTTCCGGAGCTCGTAAGCGGGCTTTTGCCGCCTGTATCCGCAGACCGGGCAGAAGTAAGCTCCCACGTGATTGTAAACGCGGTAATCGTAACGCATCCTTTCCCCGCAGCGGGGGCAGAAGCGTCCGTCGTCGTAGACCGAATCGTTTTCCGGAGAAAGGCCTTCAAGCTTTCCGCAGCCGAACCACACGGTGTTCTCTCTCCCCTCCGCGAAGAGCGACACCAGAGGATCGTCCGCGTTGAGGATCAGCTTTCCGGCGGGCTTCACACCCTCGGCAAGAGCGTCGAAGACCCATTCGGGGTGGCCGTTGCGGGTGAGCTGGTCCCGGTAAAGATTCGTGACCACGAAATGGGTGGGCTTGAAATGGCTGAAGGTATAGCGGGCGAAACGCTCGTCCGATTCGATCAGAAGCACGTCGCTTTTCATCCTGCCCGACAGGGTGCATTCCCCGAGGATCAGGGTGGCGACGCCTTCGATCTGGTTGGAGCCTTCTTTATTGTAGGCGACGCGGAGCCCCGCGTCGGTGAGGATCTTCGCGATCATCTCCACGGTGGAGGTCTTGCCGTTGGAGCCGGACACCGCGATGACGTATGGCGGAAGCTTGATCTTCTGAAGAATCTTCGGATCGGCCTTCAGGGCGTAATACCCCGGCTTGCTGGAGCCCTTGCCCACGAGTTTGCCGACGAACCGTCCGGCCTTGGCAAGGAGGATGGCGAGAAGTTTTCGCATCGAGTCACCTGACCTTTCCCGGGCGGGAAAAAGCCTCGTTTCCCGCACCGCTGCCCCTTATTGTACCGCATCCCTCGGGATTTCGCAAGGGGGTATCCCCGAAAAGGGGGATTTTCGGACGAAACCGGCGCTTTTTGCTTGCGCGCGCCCTTCCCCTGTGATACAATACCCCTGAAGGAGGGCGGAAAAAGCCGGAAAAAGCCGCCGATACACTATCGGCGGGAAGCCGGGCCTCCGCACGCGATCATGAGACTCTTTATTGCCGTCTCCTTTCCCGACGAAGTGAAAAAAAGCCTTGCCGCCCTGACCGCCGGGCTTCGGGCGGGGGCCGAAAAGGGCCGCTTCACCCGGGAGGAAAACTATCATCTGACTCTGGCCTTCCTCGGGGAGACCGATAAACCCGAACCGGCCGAAAGGCTTGTGGACTCGCTGCCGCGCGCCGGGTTTTCGCTTTCGGTCGCGGGCGGCGGCCGCTTCCGGCGGCCCGGGGGCGATCTGATCTTTCTCAGGGCCGACGGCGGCGAGGCGCTTCTTTCCCTGGCGCGCGCGGCCGAAAAGCGGCTTCCCCTCATCGGGATCGCACCCGAAGAGCGGGCCTACCGGCCCCACGTGACCCTCTGCCGCGATTTTCAGGCGCGGCGCGGCTTTGAACCCGAAAAGCTTCTCGACGCCTTTCCCCCGCTCCTTTTCCCGGCGGAGCGCGTCAGCCTGATGTCCTCCGAAACGAAGAAGGGAAAGCTTACCTATACCGAGCTTTGGGGGATCGATCTTGAAGCCTGAGGTGAAGCTTCCCTCCCCCGCCGAGCGGGGCCGGGTGACCCTCGGCGGCGGGATCCTGGAATACACGGTCTACGGCGCGGGGAAAGAGACCGTTCTGCTTCTGCACGGCAACGGAGAGGATCACACGGTCTTTTCCGGGATCCTGCCCGCCCTCGTCCGGGCGGGATACCGGGTCCTGGCTCCCGACAGCCGGGGGCAGGGGCATTCGGATCTGGGCGAGGTGATTCTGGATTACGACCGCATGGCCGACGACGCCCTGTATCTCCTGAAGCGGCTGAAGATCCGCGGTCCCCATATCGTGGGGTTTTCCGACGGCGGGATCGTCGCCCTGTCCATGGCGCTTTACGACCCCGCGCTCATGAAAAGTCTGGTCCTGATCGGCGCGAATCTTTCGCCCCG
>CACYBP010000189.1 GCA_902772625.1 Oscillospiraceae bacterium | reverse complement strand
GAGATCCACGCCCCCAGCGCCCCCGCCGCGAACCACAGGGTCACCAGATTCACGGTGAGAAGCTCGATCACGAGGAATACGATAAAGACGACGCACCAGAAGATATTCACCTGTTTTCTTCTCCTTTCCCGGTCCCCTTCTCCCGCAGTCTGAGAGAGCGGGGATGCTTTTCCCATCCCGGAAGCGGCAGGCGCGCGATCGCGCCCGTGATCTTTTCCCGGAGCGCGCCGTAGCGGCTCCCCAGGGTCCTGAGAAGCTCCTTGGTCTCCTGCCTCCGGGTGTTGCCGTTGGCGGGGCAGGGGTTTTTCACCACCGGCGCCGGAAGCTTTTTCGCCTCCGAACGCATTTCGCTTTCGGTGGCGTAAAGCATGGGCCGGATCACCGTGACCCCGGTGCGGGTAAGCTCGGTCACCGGCTGGAAGCAGGAGAGCCTTCCCTCGAAAAACAGCGAGAGCAGAAAGGTCTCCGCCGCATCGTCGGCGTGATGCCCCAGGGCCACTTTATTGCACCCCGCGGCCGAAGCCGCCCGGTTCAGGGCGCCCCGACGCATGTTGGCGCACAGCGAGCAGGGATGCTTTTCGTTTCTTTTCTCAAATACGACGGTCTCTATATCGGTAGGGATCCTGATATATTCCACCCCGAGCTCCCGGCAGAACTCCTCCATCCCGTCGTAGGCCGACATATCCCGGGTCAGGCCGATGCTGATCGCCTTGACGGTGAAATGCTCGGGATAGAATTCCGAGAGCTTTTTAAGTGAGGCGAGGGTCACGAGGCTGTCTTTTCCGCCCGAAAGGCCCACCGCCACCGTGTCGCCCTCCCGGAGCATATCGTAATCCTCTACGCATTTGCGCAGCTTGGAAAGGATCTTCTGACTGACCAACTGTCATTCCTCCGCCGCTTCCACGCCTTCGGGGAGGCTGATCTCGCTTTTGACGCCGTCGGGCGTCGCCTCGTGGCGCACACGGATCACGCCGAAGGGGGTGGGAACGCTTCCCTCGGCGAAGGCAAGCCCCGAAAGATGCGGGGCGATGCGGACCTTTTTTCCGCCCGGTTCCAGGAAGGTGACCCCGAGAAGGGTCTCCTGGAGATAGGGCACCGGCCCGGAGGCCCATCCGTGGCACAGGCTGTGCCGGAAGTTCCGGTAGCAGTAGCCGCCGAAATCGCCGTGGAGATCGTGTTTCCCCTCCACCGGGAGCGAATCGATCCCGAAGGAGTTTTCCATCCAGTCGATATCGAAATCCTCGAAGAAGGAGGTGGCGCCCATTTTGATCATGCCGCCCCAGTAGTCCTTCATGGTTCTGAGCGCCGCGTCGTATTCCCCGGCGAGGGCCGTGGCCTTCAGGGTGTAGTACCCGAGGAAGGTGGAATACCCCTTCGCACCGCCCGGGCCGATGACCTCCCGGTAAAGGGTCCCGGGATCCCCGAGGTCCGCGAGGGCCAGGAAGGAGGCCGCCTGCTTGGAACGCGCGGGATCGGGCTTGTGACGGGCGAGAAGCGCCGCCTTTTCCCGGCAGAACGAGGCGGTTTCAGGATCCCCCAGCGCCTCCATCAGCGCCTCTCCCCGCAGATAGCCGAGGCGCAGAAGCCCCTGAAGCCCCGCGTGGGTGGCCTCGGCGTTCGCGAGATTCGGCCAGTCCATGAACCGGTGGGGCGGAAGCTCTTCTCTGCCGTCGGGGGCGATATATTCGGCAATTCTCAGAAGGATCCCCTTCAGGGCTTTCTTCTGCGTTTTGAGATAGTCCATGTTCCCGGTGGCGAGATAGAGATCGTACTGGCAGATCACCCACCACATGGAATAGGAGGAATACCCGTTCATCCACCCTCCTTCGGGGGTGGTGTCCCTTGCGTAATCCAGCGATCTATAGAGGGTCGGATGATCCCCGAAGAGCGCAAGGCAGGTCTTCACCTCGGTGTTGAGGTCGCCCGCCCAGACAAGTCTGTCGCGCTTGATCCCGTCCCAGAGATATCTCTGCAGGTTCATCCGGAGGGTCCAGGCCGCGGTGTCGTAGATTTTATCCACCAGCGGGTCGCTGGTATGGAGCACGCCGGTCTCGGGCATGTCATAGAAAATCAGGGTCGCCTCGGCCGATTGGACCGGAAGCTCGCCCTCCTCGTCCTGAAGCTCGATATACGCGAACCGGAAGCCCGATTCGCCGGTTTCGGTGGCGCTCATGAAGGGGACGGTGTAGACGTGATCCCGGAGGGCGTGATCGTTGCCGGCGTTTTTCACGCCGAAGGGCGTGAGCGCCTCGGACGCGCTCTCCCCGAGCCTTACCAGCACTTCCGCGTGCCGCTCGCCGCTTTTGAGAGAGGCCACGCCCGCATAAAAGCGGAAGGAGCCGTGCAGCTCCCGTCCGAAATCCAGGAGCACCCCGGCCTTTTCTTGTCCGGGCTTGTTCCGGAGGATCGCCGGCGGCACCAGCTTTCCCCCGGCCAGGGCGGCCTTCATGGGCGTCTGGCTTACGGCCTTTTCCAGAAGCGACGCGGCGTTTTCCACCTCTCCCCGGACCAGAAGGATCCTTTCGGGGGCGAGGATGTACCGGGCCCGGTCGTCCTCTGATTTGAAATTCCGGAAGCGTTCGCTGATCGCCATAAACAACCTTCTTTCAGAGCCTTGCGGAGAGAAGGCCTCCCGCGCGGTTTTTTCTTTATTCTATCACATTTTGTTTCTGAATACAACCGGTATCTCGCGGGGCGGCCACGCCCGCCGCCCGGTTTTCTTCGCGAAAAGGCGCGAAAAAAAGCCCTTTTCTTTTCCCGCCCTTTATGGTAGAATAACCACAGTACCAAAGAATACTGGGAGGGAACGATATGGATTATCAAGCTCTGAAAGCAAAATTCGACCGTCTCTTCGGCGAAGGCGACGTGCGCGTATTCGCGGCGCCGGGCCGCGTCAATCTGATCGGCGAGCACATCGACTACAACGGCGGCAAGGTCTTCCCCGCCGCTCTGGAAATGAAAAACGTAGTCCTCTGCCGCGTCCGTCCCGACCGGAAGATGCGCATCGCCGCCGACGATCTTTCGATCATCGCCGAGGGCGATCTGGATCATCTGGAAGAGAAGAAGGGCAAGGACTGGGGCGCCTACCAGCTGGGCGTGTGCGACGAGCTGCAGAAGGCCGGATATCCTCTGGTGGGATGCGACATGCTGTTCTGGGGCAACGTGCCCTTCGGCTCGGGTCTTTCCAGCTCCGCCTCCATCGAAGTAGCCACCGCCGTCGCCATGGCCACCCTGGGCCTGGAGGCCGCCGGCAAAGAACCGAAGATCGATCTGGTGGAAATGGCCGTCATCGGCCAGAGAGCCGAGAACAATTTCGTGGGCGTCAACTGCGGCATCATGGATCAGTTCGCCTCCGCCATGGGCAAGAAGAACATGGCCATCCTTCTGGACTGCAACACCCTGGATTACGAGCTCGTCCCCATGGACATGACCGGATATTCCATCGTCATCGGCAACACCAAGAAGAAGAGAGGCCTTGCCGACTCGAAATACAACGAGCGCCGCGCCGAATGCGACGTCGCCATGGAATGCCTGAAGAAGGTCTTCCCCGATCTGGACGCCATGTGCTCCCTCACCCCCGAGGAATTCGAGGCGCACAGGGATATTTACCCGAACGAGATCATCAGAAACCGCGCCGAGCACTCGGTCTATGAAAACGCCCGTGTGCTCAAGGCCGTGGAGCTTCTGAAGAAGGGCGACCTTCTGGGCTTCGGAGAGTTGCTCAACGCCTCCCACAAGTCGCTCAAGGAGCTTTACGAGGTCACCGGGGCCGAGCTTGACGCCATGGCCGAGACCGCCCAGAAGACCGAAGGCTGCATCGGAAGCCGCATGACCGGCGCGGGCTTCGGCGGATGCACCGTCAGCATCGTGAAAAACGAGTGCGTGGATTCCTTCATCGAGACCGTCGGCAAGAAGTACACCGAGCTGACCGGTCTGGTGCCCGAATTCTACGTCAGCGGCGCGGGCGACGGCGCCATGGAGCTTACCGATCTTTAAGGCATTCAGACCGGGATCT
>CACYBP010000188.1 GCA_902772625.1 Oscillospiraceae bacterium | reverse complement strand
GGGAAGCGCGGACTTTTTTCGCTTCGAAAGGGACGCGGGAAAGAACGCCGCTCTATCGCTCGGCGATCATCCAGCGGAAGGTCTTTTCAAAGCCGAGAGGCGCGTAAAAAGCCGCGAGGGAATCCTCCGAGCACTGAAGCGCGGCCGTAAGGCCCGCGCCCCGGATGCTCTGAAGGGCCGCGGCGCTGACCGCGCGGCCGTACCCCTTCCCGCGGAAGGCGGGCAGAGTGGAGACCGAGCCGATCACCGCGGCGTTCTGATTCCGGACGTTCACCGTGGCGCAGGCCACGGGATCCCCTTTTTCATAGAGGAAATACAGCTCGGTGAAGCCGCCGCCGATCCGCGCGGCGTAATCCCCGAACCACAGGCGGTAATTGGTATTCTCCCCGAAGCCCTTGTGGCAGGCCGACAGGATCTCGAAAAACCGGGGAAGGTTCTCGCTTTTCCGGATATCGTATCCGGAGACGTCGGGAAAGGTCTTCCCGTCGTGGGTCATGCACCAGGAGGTCTCGAGATGCGGAAGACCCAATTCCTTCGCGAGAGGGGAAAGCAGGCTTTCCCGCCCCTCCAGGGCGATCCAGTAGGGGCTTCTTTTCAGATAGGAAGCCGCGAAGAGCGGATCGACGCCCTCGTCGGCGTAAAGATATATCGTGCCGTAAAACCTGGCGACGATCCCCCGGGCGTCTCCCATCAGAGGCTCCTCCACGAAGTATTCGGTATCGGGACCGAAGCCGTGGGCGCGCTCCACGGTGGACATCCGCGCGCCGAAGACCGGATCCCGGTCGGCGCAGGCGAGAAAGGATTTTATGCGGTTTTTACTGAAGAGGGAGAGTTTTTTCAGCATATTTATTCCTTTCGATGACTTGACGGGGGCTGATTTGCCCGCTATAATGAAGATAAACATTCGATCCCGGAAAAGGAGCATCCCCGCATGAAGAAAAGAGAAGCGATCCGAAAGCTGACCTACGCCGCGCTGCTCGTGGCGATGGATATCGTTCTGGCCCGGTATCTCGCGATCCCTCTGGGATACGAGAGGCTGAGCCTGCAGTTCCTGCCCGACGGTATGGCCGGGATCCTTCTCGGGCCGGTGTTCGGCGGGACCGTCACGCTGGCGGCCGACATCCTCGGGATGCTGATCCAGTCGGGCGGGCTTTCCATCAATCCCCTGATCTCGCTTTCGGCGATCTTACGCGGGGTGATCCCCGGGCTGATCCTATATAAAAAGGAAGTCACCTTCAAAAGGGCGCTTTTGGCCGTGGGGATCTCGCTTCTGGTGGCCGACGTGCTGATCACATCCACGTCGCTTCATATTTTCTTCTATCCCACGGTGCCTCTGTGGCAGATCATGGGGGTGAGAGCCCTGGTAAGGCTGGTGTACGCGCCGATCCAGGCGCTGCTTCTGAAGCTGGTGACCCAGGGGGTCAGACGGTTTGAAAAGAACAACGGGTAAGGATCCCGCGTGGTGAAAAAGCCGCGAAAGCGTCCGCTTTCGCGGCTTTCTTTTGTGAAAACGGGGCGGTCAGGCGAGGGTGACCACCGTGACGCCGGCTTCGCCCTCCCCGTACTTGCCGAGGCGGAAGGACTTGACCAGCTTGTTGTGCCGAAGCTCGTTCTGCACCGCGTCCCGGAGTTTGCCGGTGCCCTTGCCGTGGATCACGGTGACCTCGGTGAGCCCGGCGCGGGAGGCGTCGTCGAGATAATCGCCGAGCTCGATCAGGGCCTCGTCGGAGGCCATGCCCCGCAGATCCAGGGACATGGAGGCCGAGGCCGGTCCCACCCGGGAAACGCTGACCGAAACCTCCGGCAGCCTGACCTTGGGAGCGTCCACGAACCGGAGCTCCTTTTTGTTCACGGTCAGGGTCATGATCCCGGCCTTCAGGCGCACGTTGCCCTTTCCGTCGGCGGGGGAAAGCACCGTGCCGCGCACGCCGGAGCGCACCACCTCCACCGTGTCGCCCACCGCGGGGTCCCGGGGGAGAGGCGCGACCTCGATCTTCGGAGGCTCGGGCACGCCGTTCTTCTTCATTTTATTCAGCCCCGTGCCGGTCATGGCCCGGGCGGCGTTGATCTCCTCGGGAGTCAGGGAGGAGCGGTCGCGAAGGGTGTGAAGCTCGGCCAGGAGCCGTCCGCTTTCGGCGCGGGTCTCCTCCACCAGCCGGTCGGCCTCGCGCCGGGCCTCGGCCAGGAGCTTTTCCCGCTCCTTGCGGAGTCCCGCCTCCATCTCCCGCGCTTTTTTCGAAAGCTCCTCGGTCTCGCGCCGGAATTCCTCGGCGCGGGCCTTTTCTTTTTCCATTTCCTGGCGGTTCTTTTCCAGATTGTCCAGAAGCTCCTCGAACCGCACGTTTTCCCCGGCCAGACGGTCCCGGGCGTTGTCGATGATCCTTTCCTCCAGACCGAGGCGTCTGGCGATGGCGAAGGCGTTGGACCGTCCGGGCACTCCGATCAGAAGCCGGTAGGTGGGCCGGAGGGTCGCCACGTCGAATTCACAGGAGGCGTTTTCCACGCCGGGCGTCTTCATGGCGTAGACCTTCAGCTCGGCGTAATGGGTGGTGGCCGCCACCCGCGCGCCCCGTGCGCGGCACTCCTCGATGATGGAGATGGCCAGAGCCGCGCCCTCCACCGGGTCGGTGCCGGCGCCCAGCTCGTCGAAGATCACCAGGGTGCGTTCGTCGGTCTCGGTGAGGATGGAGGAGATGTTGGTCATGTGGGAGGAGAAGGTGGAAAGCGACTGCTCGATGGACTGCTCGTCGCCGATGTCGGCGAAGACCCGGCGGAAGACGCGCACGCGGCTCCCTTCCGCGGCGGGCACGTGAAGTCCGGCCGCCGCCATCAGGCTGAGAAGTCCCAAGGTCTTCAGGGACACTGTCTTGCCGCCGGTGTTCGGACCGGTGATCACCAGGGTGTCGAAGTCCTTACCGATATGGATATCCACCGGCACCACCCGGTCGCGGGGGATCAGGGGATGGCGCGCATGGATCAGGTCGGTCTCGCCCCCGTCCGAAAGCAGAGGCCGGAAGGCCTCCATATCGTAGGCAAGCCTCGCCTTGGCGAAGGTGAAATCCAGATGCAGAAGGTTCCGGTAATTGGAGGCGATCTCGCCGGAAAAGCCCGCGGCCTCGCCCGAAAGCTCGTAAAGGATGCGCTCGATCTCCTTGCGCTCGCGGCCGAGAAGGGTCTGGATCTCGTTGTTGGCGTTCACCACGCCCATGGGCTCGATGAACACCGTCTGGCCGGAGGAGGAGACGTCGTGCACGAGGCCCTGGATGTCGTTCCGGTGCTCGTTTTTCACCGGGATGACGTATCTGCCGCCGCGCATGGTGACGATGTTTTCCTGAAGGATCTTCGAATAGGAGGGAGAGGTGATCATCTTGTTCAGGATCTCCCGGATGCGGGCGTTGGCCTGGGCGATGCCCCGGCGGATCGATAAAAGCTCCGGGGAGGCGTTGTCGGCCATCTCGTCCTCGCTCAGGATACACGCGCCGATCCTGTCCTCAAAATACCGGTTGGTGCGCAAAAGCTCGAAGGTCAGATCCAGGGGGGTGGATTCCCCCTCGGTCTTGTCGGCGAAATAGTAGTCCTTGACCGTCCGCGCGCAGGACAGGACCCCCTTGATCTCCAGAAGCTCGCGCATCGAAAGCACGCCGCCCAGCTCCACCCGCGCGATGGCGGGAGAAACATCCTTCAGCATGCGGAAGGAGGGAGAGCCGCGCTTTGCGGAGATCTTCACCGCCGCCTCGGTCAAGGCCTGCAGACGGTCGGCGTCCTCGCTGTATTCCTCGGGGCGCAGGGCGAGGGCCATGGCCTTGGCGCCTTCGGAATTCGCGCGCTCGGCCAGAAGAGCGAGGATCTTGGGGTATTCCAGAAGCCTCTCGGAGCGGGAGGCAATGTCGTTCGTCGTCATAGGGATTCAGGATTCCTTTCCATGGGAAAAAGTGTCGGAGGAGAAGGAGAGACCGCAAAGAGGCCCCGCGTCCTTTTTTCGGATCAGGCGGCGTTCGCCTTTTTTCAGAAAGAAGAGATTCTCGGAAAGGATCGAGTCCGGCCTGTCGATGATCACGTAGGGACAGGTCTCGCGCCCTTCCACCAGGATCGAATCACGGTCTTCAGAGAGGATTTCGAAGTCGTCGCCCGATAAAGCGAAAGTCATATCGGAATAATTCATGCCGTCAGGCAGGGAGAAGGCGCGGACTCTGCCGAGAGGCGTTTCCAGATCGGCCAGAAGGACCGTGTCGGAGTCCAGCTCGACCGCGGGGAGAGAGAGGACCGTCTCCGCTTCTCCCGGGCGGGCGGTGAAAGAAAAGGGCGCGATGAGATCCTCTCTCCCGTCGGAGATATGACAGCGCGTGAGGGAGCCGCTTCCTTCGGCCGTTTCTCCGGCGCCGAAAAAGGAGAGATATACCCGCGTTTTCCCGTCTTCGTCCGGCAGAACCGAAAGCGCCAGCGGCGCGGCCGCTTCCCGGAAGGCGTACCAGGCGGGTTTGGGACGGCCGTAATAATCCACCATCGACCACCCGTTCGCCGCCGGCCAGCAGTCGTTCCACATCCAGTAGAGGATGCCGGAGGAATACCACGCGTTCCGCCGGTAAAGAGAAAGCGACAGCCGGATCCATTCGCACTGTAAAAGCTGCATTTTCCGGATACGGTCGGCCCCGTCCCGGAAAGCGCCGAAAATACCGGAAGCGAGCCGCTCAACGTACCCGTAAAGAGTGACCTCTCCCAGCGAGGGGTTGTTCTTCGTGTGAAAAGCGGAGATCGAAGTATCTTCGCCGAAGACGTCTTCTTCGGACATAAAGCGGAGCAGAGAGGAAACGAAGGGCATGCCGATCGCGGGCTGCTCAGGGGTAAACCGCGAGAGATACCGGTCGAAATAACGGCGGTAGCCGTGAAAATCTCCCGCCCGGACCCACGAGAAAAAGGATCCGAGAAACTGCGTGATGTGCGCGGTGCCCCGGGTCGCGGAGGCGTAAGGAACGCCGCCGTAGGGGCTGGAGGGGAGAAAGCGCCGGTGAGGATCTTCGCTTTCCAGCACCGGTCCGATGGCGTAGAGCGCCGACGAGCGGCCGTTGTAGTTTTCAGCGTTTTCATCCCCTGAAACGGCGTTTTCGTTGTCGCCGGACCACCAGACGAGAGACGGATGATTGCGCAGGGTACGCGCCGCCTCGCGCGCCTCGGCGCGAAGCTTTTCAAGAAAAGAAGGATCTTCCTCGGGATAATCGCCGCAGGCCATCAGGAAATCCTGGGTCAGAAGGATCCCCGCCCTGTCACAGGCGGCGTAAAGCGTTTCGCTTCCGAAAACGCCGCCGCCCCAGATCCGGAGCATGTTGACGCCGGCTTCCCGGGCGAGCTTGACCAAACGCCCGGTTTTCTCCGGATCTTCCTCAGAGGGAAACGGTTCGGGAGGGACCCAGTCGGCGCCCTGACAGAAGACGGCGCGCCCGTTGACCAAAAGCAGGAAGGCTGAAGAGCCGGTGTTTCTGTCCCACTTTCTGAGATGCTCATAGGAGCGGAGCTTCCCGGAAAGGGCTGCCCAGGAAGAGGCGGGAGGGTCCTCGGGCTCCAGGATCTCCACGGTGCGGATCCCGAAAGAGACCTCCTGAACGCAAAGCGGTTCCCCGAAGAAACCGTCGGGAAAGGTGGATACGCGAAGAAGATAGAGAGGCTGTGCGCCGTAGCCCGCGGGATACCAGAGCTCGGGAGCGGGGATATCGATCGAAAAAGAGAGAACCGGTTCCAGAAGACGCCGCCTCCGGACGATCACGGTATCCCCCTCGGGAGAGAGGATCCTGATCTCGACCCACGCCTTCCGGGAGACCGCGGGATAAGAAAGCCGGACGCCGATCACGGCGGTCAGAGAATTCACGGAGGAAGTGTAAACGTAGATCCCGTCGTTTCGGGGACAGGGAAGATCCGGGCTTGAGGAAAGGATCTCCACAGGCCTCCAGAGACCCATGGTGACGAAACGGTCTACCCAGTCCCACCCGTAGGTGCATTGGATCCGGCGGGTATAGAGCCGTTCGGTGGTGAAAGCGCCGGCGCGCGGAGGAAGTCCGGCCGTTTCCCTGACCGGAGAAC
The DNA here is from genome assembly GCA_902772625.1 of Oscillospiraceae bacterium. Classification (GTDB taxonomy): domain Bacteria; phylum Bacillota; class Clostridia; order Oscillospirales; family QAMX01; genus RUG11797. The sequence continues at coordinate 11,779 of CACYBP010000188.1, read as the reverse complement.
GGAAGCGGACCTCGAGAGTGTTCGCTCCTTCCCGGAGGACGCCGGAGACCGGAAAACGCCAGGGGATGAAGGCGTCGTCGCATTCACCGAGACGGATACCGTTGAGGTACACCCCGGCGTAGGTATCCACGCCGTAGAGGATCAGAACCGGGGCGTCGGGAAGCTCCTGCTGGTAAAAGGTCCCCTGATAAACGGGGTCGCACTCTTCGATCCAGCGGATCCGGGACGCGTTGTCCCTGTAATAAAAGTCGCCGAGGAGTCCGGCGCGCACAAGATCGGTATGCACGCATCCGGGAACGTTTGCAGGCAGAATAAGCTCCTTTCCGGAAGGAGAAGAAAGACGAAGCTGCCAATGGATCTTCGGGATCATGAAAGAATCCTTTCTCCGCGCAGCGGGAAAACAGAATCAACAAAGAAGAAACAGGAAGAAAAAAGCCGGTCGAGACCGGCGGGGAAAGACTCACTTTCCGGCGTGGGCTCCCGCCCCCGGGGAGAGGGAACGGTAGTATTTCAGGCTTTCGGGCACCTCGGTCTGCAGAAGGACGTATTTTTCGGCGATCTCGCAGAAAAGGGCGCCCTCCCGCTCGTCCAGGCGGAAGGAGAGAAACTGCCGCAGGTCGGCGAAGAGCGCCTGCTTCAGGGCGGCGAGAAGCCGGGGGGTCAGGGCGAAAAGCTCCTCGTCCCCGCCCTCGTAGCATTCGCGGCAGAAAATCTGCCCCGATTCCAGGGCGAAAAGAGGCTCTCTGGGCTCGCGGCCGCAGACGATGCACGCCTCCAGATCGGGCGCGAAGCCGCAGTCGGCGCAGAGCCGGAGCTCGAAGGCCGCCTTGATCTTTTCCCGGCGGATCGCGGGACGGTACGCCAGGGCGAAGAGGGTGTTCAAAACCAGCCGGAAAAGGCTTTCGTCCTCCGGGGTGTCGGTGGCGCCGAACTGCTCGGAAAGCTCCGCGACGTAGGCCGCCAGGGCGAAGGAGGAAAGATCCTTCCGGAGCCCTTCGAACTGATCCTGGACGTCGGCCCGCTCAATCAGGAGCTTGCCGCCGTATTCATAGACCGTGAATTCCGAGAAGGCGAAGGTCTGGCAGCCGGCCGAAAGCATGCTGCCGCTTTTCATGACCCCCCGCGCCTTGGCGGTGACGACGCCCTTGCCCCGGGCCAGAATGGTCAGGATCTTGTCGGATTCCTTATAGACCGTGTCGCGCAGGACGACGCCGGTGAAGGTCTCGTGGGTGGACTGCATTTCGTTTCCCCCGTTCCGGTCAGTAGCCGAATTCCCTGAGCATGAAATCGCTGTTGCGCCAATCGTCCTTGACGCGCACGTAAAGGGTCAGATAGACCCGGCAGCCGAAGAGCTTTTCCATCTCCAGACGCGCCTCGGTGCCCACTTTTTTGAGAAGAGAGCCGCCTTTGCCGATGATGATGCCCTTGTGACTCTGCTTTTCGGCCACGATCACCACCGCGATCTCGCACACGCCGTCCTTTTCCTCGAAGCTTTCGGTCTGGGTGGCCACGCCGTGGGGGATCTCCTTTTCCAGATGCCACAGAAGCCTTTCCCGCACGAATTCGGCGGCGATGACGCGCTCGGGCTGGTCGGTCAGCTCGTCTTCCGGGAAGAGGGGCGTCTCGCCCTCCTCCAGCTCGGGGAGCAGAGCGCCGAGGGAGGTCACCAGATCCGAAAGGCCTTCTCCGGTCTTTGCCGACACGGGGATGATCTCTTTGAAATCATAGGCTGCGGCATAGCATGCGATCCAGGGAAGGATCGCGGACTTTTCGGTGATATCGATCTTGTTGATCACGAGGATCGCGGGAAGAGCCAGGGCCTTCAGACGCTCGATCAGAAGGGCCTCGGGCTTTCCCACCCGGGCTTCGCCCTTGCATTCCACCACCAGAAGGGCGGCGTCCACGTCCTCGCAGGTCTCGTAGACGGTCTTGACCATCCGGTCGCCGAGCTTGCTTTTCGGGGCGTGAAGCCCCGGCGTATCCATAAAGACGAATTGATTTTCCCCCTCGGTCAGGATCCCCACGATGCGGTTGCGGGTGGTCTGAGGCTTGGGGGAGACGATGGCGACCTTTTCGCCGATCAGCGCGTTCATCAGCGAGGATTTCCCCACGTTGGGGCGGCCGAGAAGCGATACGGTCCCGCACCGTTTGACGTCAGACATGTCTAAGTTTCTCCCTTACGTAAAGTCGCGGCAGGGGGCGGGATCCGCCCGAAGCCCTTGTCAGTATATTACAGGTTTTCCGGACGCGGAAAGAAGGGCGTCCGGGCAGGTTTTTTATTTTTCCTCCCGGCCAAGACCCAGGGAAACGAGGATCTCCTCGGTCAGGGAAAACATGACCTTTTCCTCCTCGGGGGTCTCGTGGTCGTAGCCCAGAAGATGCAGGATCGAATGCACCGTCAGGAAGGAAAGCTCCCTCTGGTAAGCGTGGCCATATTCCACCGCCTGCTTCAGCGCCACCGGATAGCAGATCACCACGTCGCCGAGAAGGACGCGCCCCCCGATCAGGTCGTAGGGATCCACCGCCTCGGAAAGCTTGTCCCCGGGGTGAAGCTCCAGCTGGGGGAAGGAGAGCACGTCGGTGACCCGGTCGATCTCCCGGTTTTCCCGGTTGATCCGCCGGATCTCATCTTCGCCCACCAGACTGACGTCCACGGCGCAGGGCAGATCGGCCCCCGCCGCCGCCAGCGCGGCGTCGGCCGCCCGCCGGATGACGCCAGGGAAGGAAAGGAGCGGCTTCTGATCGTTTTTTTCCACCGTGATCCGGTTCTTTTTCACGCGCGATCCCCTCTTTTCTGTGATTCGTAGGCCTTCAGGATGCGCCCCACCAGCTCGTGGCGGACGATATCCTTGTCCGAAAGCTCGGAAATGCCGATGCCCTCCACGCCCCGCAGGAGCCGGAGCGCCTCTTTCAGGCCGCTCTGCTTGCCGTCCGGCAGGTCGGTCTGGGTCACGTCCCCGGTCACCACCACCCGGGAATTGAAGCCCAGGCGGGTCAGGAACATCTTCATCTGTTCGCTGGTGGTGTTCTGCGCCTCGTCCAGGATGATGAAGGAATCGTCCAGGGTGCGCCCGCGCATGAAGGCCAGCGGCGCGACCTCGATGTTGCCGCGCTCCAGATATCTCTGATAGGTCTCGGCCCCCAGCATGTCGAACAGCGCGTCGTAAAGCGGCCGGAGGTAGGGGTCCACTTTGTTCTGCAGATCGCCGGGCAGGAAGCCCAGCTTTTCGCCCGCCTCCACCGCGGGGCGGGTCAGGATGATCCGGTTGATCTCCTTGGCGCGGAAGGCGCCCACCGCCATCGCCACGGCCAGATAGGTCTTGCCGGTGCCGGCGGGACCCACGGCCAGGGTGACGATGTTTTTCCGGATGGTGTCGATATAGTGCTTCTGGCCAACCGTCTTGCCCTTGACCGGGCGGCCCTTGGCGGTGACGCAGATCACGTCTCCGCCCAGCTCGTCGATCTTGGCTTCCTCTCCGTCGGTGACCAGCATGATCAGATAGGACACCCGCTGCTTGTCCACGGTCTCGCCGCGGCGCAGAAGACCTAAAAGGCCTTCAATGACCTTGGCGGCCTTCGCCACGTTTTCCAGCTCCCCGGTGATGCGCAGCTCGCTTTCCCGGTTGGTCACCGTGACGTGAAGGTGGTTTTCCACCAGACGTATGTTCTCGTCGAAGCTTCCGAACAGGCCGATGATATCGTCCATCCGTTCGACCTCGACGGTATGGGTTGCGTTAGGCATGATGCTTCAGGGGAGGGGCGAAAGGATCCTTTCCTCCCCGATATCCTCCGTTATGATATAGTCGGCGTCGAGTCTCCAGACTTCTCCCTCCCCGCGGATGCGCGCGGAAAGCTCCTCCAGCCGTCCGTCCTTCGCTTCCCCGAGAAGGGTGCGTTCCATAAGCGACGAAAGCTCCCGGTACGCCTCGTCCCGGGAGACCTCCCGGGGTTCGGTCAGGTAGGGAAGGAAGCGCGTCCGGATCCGCCTGAGGGGAAGCAGACGTCCCGCCGGAAGCGAGAGATCGACTCCGTTCCTTATTTTATCACAACGGGCATGGGGAATTCCATAGGGTTTCAAAAAAATTATCGGCATTTCGGCAAAAAACAGAAGATTTTCCCGGTATTCCCGTCCGGTATACCGCTTCACAAGGCGCGTCCTGGGCATGAGGGCGGTAAGCTTCCCCTCGATCCGGGCGTAGGCCTCGCCTCTCGCGTGGACGAAACGCACCGCGCCGGAAAGCTCTTTGGTGCCCGGGATCACGCCGTGCACCTCGTGGGAGGCGATCACGTCTCCCGGCTCCACCGCGACGCCCGGAGAAAGCACGGTCTCTCCCTCGTGGATCCGCAGGTCGAGAAGCACCCCGCTCTTTCCCGCCACCAGATCGGCCGGAAGCGACGCGGTCCGGAGCCCGGCGTCGGGCGGGGGAAGAGAGGCGCGCGCCTCGATCTTCGCACGGGAGCCGAGCAGATTGACCGCCGCGAAATCCAGTTCGTCCAGGGCGATCAGCAGCCGGGATTTCAGTTCGACGGGATCCTGCGCCCTCAGAAGGGCGCCGGGATAAAGCCCCTCGGAGGCGAGAAAGGCCTCGATCTTTTCGGCCGTGGCCCGGTCGACCCCCGTGACCTCCACGGTCCACACGAAGGAGGAAAGAAAGACCAGCAAGAAGACCGCTCCCGCCGCCCCGGTCCAGAGGCCCCAGCGACGGAGGAGCGGGGAAAGCCGGAAGGAAAGCCCCTCCCGCGCGCGGATCCGCACCCGGAGGCCTTTCCCGCGAAGGACCCCGCGCATCCTCCGGAAGCCCCGGGGCGAAAGCGAGAGGAGAAGGGCCTCCCGGTCCATCCTGACGGGATCCCGGAAAGCGATCCCGGCGGAGAGAAGAAGCGGGAGGATCCTTTCGGGACCGGTCCCCCGTATTTCGACCCGGAGAGAAGCCCAAAAGGGAAAAAAGCGCGTCACTCCTTCGCCTCCCGGACGTGCAGATCGAGGATCTTTCCCCGGATCCAGGCCTCGTTTTCAGAAAGGGCGCCGATCCGGAGGCCCTCGCCGATCAGGGTGATCTCGTATTTCCCCGCCCGGAAGGCGATCCTTTCGGAAAAGCAGGCGGTCACGCGGCCGTAACACCAGAAGGATGCCTCGTCGGGAAGGGTCAGGGAAAGCGACGGAGCGTCCCGGAAGACGATGGGGGAGGAACGGGAAAAGAACTTCATATAGACTTTTTCCCCCTCTTTTCGTTTGCTTTGGAAAAACACATTGACAAGCCTCCTTCTTTCGGGTACAATGGGGACAGAAATCAAATCGGAAAAGGAGTGTTGACCCATGGCAAAAGGCGACGACGTTCTCAACCAGTTTGAGAAGGCCAAAAAAGAAGAGATCAGGACCGACGGCAAAAAGCTGAAGGTCGGTATCATCGGCACCGGATGGATCGCCGAGTCCCACATTCAGAGCTACCAGAGAATGCCCGACGTGGAGGTCGTGGCCCTGGCCGATCTGATCCCCGGCAAGGCCGAGGCCTTTGCGAAGGAATGGGGCGTGGAGGGATGCAGATTCTATCCCGACCACCTCTCCATGCTGGAGGCTGAGGAACTGGACGCGGTGAGCGTCTGCACCTACAACATGACCCACGCGGTCTGCACCATCGACGCCCTGAATCACGGCGTGAACGTCCTTCTGGAGAAGCCTATGTGCGTCACCACCGAGGAAGCCGTCGAAATCATCCGCGCCGAGAAGAAGAGCGGCAAGGTCCTTTCCATCGGGTTCCAGCCGCGCTTTGATCCCAACATGCAGCAGATCAAGAAGATCTGCGAGGCCGGCGTGCTGGGCGAGATCTACTACATCCAGACCGGCGGCGGCCGCCGCCGCGGCATCCCGAACTCCACCTTCATCGAAAAGAGGACCGCCGGCATCGGCGCTCTGGGCGACATCGGCTGCTATTCGCTGGATATGGTGCTGAACGCCATCGGCTATCCGAAGCCCCTGACCGTCACCGGCTACACCTCCGATTTCTTCGGCAAGAGCCTTGAATACTCTCTGCCTGAAAACGCCTGCCGCTTTGACGTGGACGATTTCGCCGCGGCGTTCGTCCGTCTGGAAGGCGACATCATCCTGGACTTCCGCGTGGCATGGGCGATGCACGTGGACACTCCGGGCGACACCATCATCTTCGGCAAGAAGGCGGCTCTCCGGATCCCCTCCACCGACTGCTGGAACGGCACGGTGGGCGGTCCGATGACCATTTACCACGACGTGGCCGGTCAGAGAGTCGAAACGGTCCTTCCCATCATCGAGAACAAGGGCATGGGCCTTTTCGACCGGAAGATCCGTTCCTTCCTGGACGCCATCAAGACCGGCGGCAAGGCCCCGGTGCCGTCCTCCCAGATCCTTTACAACCAGGCCATCATCGACCACATCGTGAAATCGGCTGCCCTCAAGAAGGAAGTCGAGGTCGTGATCCCCGAGATCTGAGAAAGCTTTTTACCAGCCTGGCGGTCTCCGGTGAGACCGCCAGGCTGGTATGTTTTTTCGCAGGCAAACGTGACAGCACGTTTTCCGGGAGAGAATTATGACGATTTACGGGTTTCGATACAGAAGGAAGAATCTCTTTCTGCCATTCCTTTTTTTTCTGTTTCTGCTTTTCGCCTCCTGTGAAGCGGGAGACGGAGAAATGAATACCGTTACGATCCGGGAAGCCGATGAGGCGACGGTCGTTCCGCGGGAATCCTTTGCGTATGAAATGGCTGAAGAGGATCCGGTCCGGCTTTTGAGGGAGGACCGGTCGCTCGTGCTGTATGCGAAGGGAAAAAGAAGCCTTTTGGACGAGACGTTCCATCCGGCGAAATGGGAAGAATATGACGGAGCGATTCCGAAGTCGCGGTATGGGGAATACACGCTGACCGACGGGACCCTTTTCCGGGATGGGAAAGAGTTACCCATGTCGATCGGAGAAACAGAGACCGTCCTTGGCTTTTGGGCGTGGAACCGATCGACCTGTCTTGTTTCTGTCAGGCCGGATCCGGAGAACGGCGGAGAAAACGCCGCGTTTCTCAGGCCTCTTCCCGCAGGAGATCCTTTCCGGCTCCGGGGGATTCGGATAGACGGCCGGGCGCTTGGAAGCGACGGAACCTGGAATTACTACACTTCCGGCACGATACTCTGCCGTACCGACGGAGAAAGAATGGAATCCATCGGGGATATCACACACTTCGGCGCCGATCCCAACAGCATTTCCGGCATGGAACCCGTTGAAAACGGCCTGTTGCTGCTTTCCGGGGATACGTTGATCGGTCTTGCTTTTGCAGAGCAGCAGAATAACAATACAGAAGAGGACCCGGATCAATTGGTTGTCGGCGCGTATTATCCCTCCCCATACGTGATTCGGGCCGTATCTCAGTACAATCTTGCCGCAGATGACGCAGTGGAGCTTCGGAGCTTTGAGGACAAGGAGAAGATGAATTTCGCCCTTCTTTCGGGCGAGATCGACGTTATTGCTAGTTACGATGCAGGCCTTCTCGAAAACTACGCCCGCCGTGGCGTCCTTACGCCTTTGGAAAGCGTGGTCGAAGATGAAGTGAGGGAAAAGATCGCGGAGAATATCCGGGCAGCGGGGACGATCGACGGGAAGCTTTTTATGATTCCCGATCTTGTGAAGATCAGCGGCATGATTCTTCCGGAAGCTGTCGTCCGCCGTGAAGGAAACGGCATAACATCCGTTTCTGAATTGGCTGCCGTGCTGAAAGAACTCGAGATCCGGAACTTCTATCAACGCACGTCCCGGGAGAACGCCTTGAATCAGCTGCTTATGCACGGTGTTTCCGCATGGGTCGATTTGGAACGGAGAGAATGCCGGTTTGAAGATCCGGATTTCATCGAACTCCTTCGCCTTGCGGAAGGCTTTGCCCGCGATGACGATCAGACGGCGGCGAATCAGGATGAGATGAGAAAACCTCTTTTTTCTCCCTGGTATTCGATCCGGTCTCCTGAAGGGTTCGCGGCGCTTTCTCTCTGGTATGAGGTCAAGGGAAGCGGCGTGCCGTATTCGGACTACGGTCTCCGGGCCGTACTCCTGCCGTGCCCTACGGTGAAGGATTCCGGATTGACATTGGAGCCTGATATGCTCTTTGCCGTTACGAAAAACGGGGCGAAAAAACCGGAGTCGGGTCGTTTCCTTTCCTGGATCCTTTCGGAAAAAACGCAGCAGGACGCGATGGGGGAAGGAATCTGGGGGCTTCCCGTTCGACCTGACTTATGGGAAATGGCCGCAGAAAGGGCCATACAGGATACGCTTGGCACAAGCTCTCTTTCTGAAGAGGAAGCCCGCGGTCTGTACGATGGGTTTGTTCCGCTCTGTTTATCTGCCGATCATTACGGCGGTTCAAGTTTTCAGGAGATCACCGACGTGATTCGTGAAGAAGCTTTACGGTATTTCTCGGGCGAAATCACCGCGGAAAAAGCTGCAGAGTATATCCAGAACCGTGCGTCGATCTATCTTGCCGAGCAGGGATAAGAAAGTGCGGAAAGTGCAGAAGACAGAAGGAGGATCATTCATGAAAAACAGGATCCATACGATAGGCGCTTGCCTTTTGTGCTCTTATTTGATCGTTTCACTCTTTGCATGCAGCGGAGAACACAGAACGGTCTCTTTTGATGACGGGGAGGAGATCACGGAAGAGACGGAGAACGAATCCGGGACGCCGATCGAAAGCGAAGAGGAGAAGACCTTTCAGCCCGGCGATTTCACCGTAGTTACTACGGGAGGACTGCCGTTTGACGAATATGAGGAAACCTTTGACGTGACCGTGAAGAACGTTTCTCCGGTTCTTTCGGAAGAGGAAGTCGACACGCTTTACCGGGAGCTGAACGACCGGTATCCGGAAGGCCCGGTGCCGGAGGAGGAGAGCGACGCTCTTGCGGAAAAGATCGACGCGCTGGCGTCGGAAAGAACGCTTTCCGCGTTCGACGCGTTCCGTACCGGCGAGGCGGATCTTCTGGTGCTGGACGATCCTTTCCTCTTTCACCTTTTGGCGCACGAAGGTGCGGCAGAGCCGCTTGACGAAGCAATCGGAGATCTTGCCGAAAGCGGAGAGTATTACGAGGGGATCATCAACGCCGGAAGAGTCGGCGGCGTTCTTTACGGCGTTATGCCTTTTTGCCGGATCGAAGGAATCCTCGTGCCGAAAGGCGCATGGGATACCTGCGGCGAAAGAGCGGGATCGGCAGAGGAGCTTTCAGCGCTCTACGATCTTCTGGAACAGGAGAAGAGATCCGGCACGGTCGCTGCCGCGCCTTTTCTCTTCCATGAGATCGCGTGCTCCTGGGACGACGGCGCGGGAGCCTTCTCATTTTCGGGAGAGCGGCTCGCCGGATGGTTCGATCTTTTTTCCGAAATGGAAGAAAGCGCTAAAAATTTTACCGCGTCTCCGTCCGCGCCCGAGCTTTTCAGGACGGGAGAGACCGTTGGGATCCGGAATCCCGCCATGCTTTCTCTGATCTTCAGCGACGGAGAGTCGCCTGCGCACGACTATCCGGCGATCAGTGAATGGGGGCGCGAGGCGGTCCTGATACCGTATCCCGGGGATCGGGAAGGATTTGATCTTTTCGGACAGGTCGTTTTGATTTCGGCAAAAAGCGAAAGAAAAGAGGCCTGCGCCGCGTTTTTGCGGTGGCTTCTTTCCCCGGCCGTACAGAAAAGACAAGCGCCTTCGTTCAGCGGTCTGGCCGGCCGGGAATATGCGTCGCCCGTTTTGATTTCCGCAGCCCGGGATTTGGCGGAAACGATAAAGGATGATATTCCGCCATACGTCAGGGAACTGTATGAAAATGACGGCGGAACCGCTCCCGACGGAAAAGCAATAGCGGATTATAACGAAGAGCTGTTTTCCCGCGCGGTTCGCTTTGGCAAGACGTCTTCCGACTGGTTTACCGGAGAAAACGATCTTTTGCGGTTTATTCTGTCTCTTGCTTCAGGCGAAAACAGACGTGCTGCGGGGGAAACGCCGGAGGAGATAGCGGATACCTTCTCCCGGGAGGTCGGCGCTGCCTTTTCGATCCGCGGGTTCTTCAAAAACGCGGTCTCCTGAAAGGAGCCGGTTCACAGACTCTTCGCCGTCAGCTGCTTCATACTGTCTCTCATGCGTTTCGGGACGGTGCTTCGGTTCCTTTGCCGGGACCCTTATCCCGCAGGACCCGCCCTTTCGGACAGGGTCTTCTCGCGCCGGTATTTTTCCCGGGTGGCAAGTCCTCCGCGGATGTGCCGCTCGGCCTTGTTGCGGTCAAGGATCTTCCGGACCTTTCCGGCCAGCCCGGGCGACGCCAGAACGAGCTTTTCGGTCACGTCCTTGTGTACGGTGGATTTGCTGACGCCGAAGTGCGCGGCGGCGGAACGCACGGTGGCTTTTTTCTTCACGATGTATTCTCCCAGGGCCAGAGCGCGCCCGGCGGAATCGAACATACCTGAAACTCCTCTCAAACTCGGCTTGCTTTACTATATGAGGCCGAACTCCCGGATATGAGGCGGAAATCGCGGCCCGGGCGGGAGCGTTCCGGGCAAATCCCGCCGCTCCGGCCCCCGTGTTAATTCCGGTTGCTTGCGGCAACGGGGCTTTTTCTGATACGATGTCCCCGACATGAGGACTTCGTCCGGAAAGGTGGTTTATCGTATGCTCAGCGAAAACGTGAAAAATCTCAGAAAAGCGAAGGGTCTTTCCCAGGAGGAGCTTGCGGTCAAGCTGAACGTGGTCCGGCAGACCGTCTCCAAGTGGGAGAAGGGACTTTCGGTCCCGGACGCGGATATGCTGATTGCGCTTTCGGAGGCGCTGGACGCCCCGGTGAGCACGCTGCTCGGCGAGACGGTGGCCGCGCCAGAGGCCGACGGTCTGAAGGCGATCTCGGAAAAGCTGGAGGTGATCAATACTCAGCTCGCCCGGAGAAAGGAGACCGGGAGAAGGTGGGCGCGGGGGCTTCTGATCGCCCTGGCGTGCCTGCTTTTCGGCACGGGGCTTCTGCTCTTTTTCATGGGCAGTCCCTATCTCGGATGGGATTTCGGCGATCCGGAGACCGCCGTCGCCGGCACGGCCTTCCACGCCTTTGAATGGATCTTCGTGCGCACCGCGCCGGTGCTGTTCCTCGCGGCCGTGGCGGGGATCATCCTTACGGGAAAGAAAAGAGGATAAAAGAGCCCGCGCCGCTTTCTGAAGGCGGCGCGGGACGAAAAAACGGGAACGGGCGGGGCGAAGGCCCCGCCCGTTCAGGCTTATTCCGGCCGGGAAAGGAAAAAAGGCGTCCCCGGAAAGCGCTTTTCCCCCGGATTTCTTGCGGAGGGGGACGCGATGTGATAGAATAGAGCGCGGAAGGCTCCGGAAATAAAAGGCCGCGCCGTGTCGCCGCGCGCCCCGGAGAAAAAGAAAAGACGAGCCGGGGGAAACCCGGGGAGGAAGAGAAGATGCCGAAAAAATACGTCTTTACCGATTGGACAAACGTGGAGCCGGGGTACGGCACCACCTGGCTGGACGAAAGCCATCCTCTGACGGTGCCCAGCGGGATCACGCTCAAGGCGCACCGGCCGGTGATCGACCCCGCACCCTCTCTTACCGCCGACATGCCCTGGGAGGGGGATTGCCTGAACAGCTACGGCACCATTCTCCGGGAAGGGGAGAAGATCCGGCTCTGGTATGAATCCTTCGGCAGGCGGGAGGGATTCGACGATATGGAAAGCTTCCTCTGCTACGCCGAAAGCCTGGACGGCGGGAAGACCTTCCGGCGCCCCGAACTGGGCCTTGTGGAATT
>CACYBP010000187.1 GCA_902772625.1 Oscillospiraceae bacterium | reverse complement strand
GTTATGCTCGATGGCGCTTTTGACCTGTTCGTCGCTTACGTGGGTATAGATGCGCGTGGTATTCAGACTTTCGTGCCCGAGAACCGTCTGCAGAGTCCTCACGTCCACGCCGTTCTGGTACATCAGAGTGGCTGCCGTGTGCCGAAGCTTGTGCGCGGAATACTTTTCGGGATCAAGCCCGGCTTCGGCAATATGCTTCTTGACAAGCCATTTGACGGTGGAAACGCTGATCCGCTGGTGGTTGCGGCTTATAAAGAGAGCGCGCTCGGTTTTGGGGATCGGAAGCTGATTCCGTACGACGAAATAGCGCTCGAGAGAATCGACGCAGGCTTCGTTCAGATATACGATGCGTTCTTTATTGCCTTTGCCGGTCACTTTCAGGGTGCGATCTGAAATGTCTCCGATGTTAGCAGAGACTAACTCTGAAACCCGCAGCCCGCAGTTTAAAAAGAGCGTCAGGATGCAATAGTCCCGTTCTGCGTTGGGACCGTCTACGTGAGAGAGCAGCCAGACGCTTTCGTCGACGGTGAGATGTCTGGGCAGCGTTTTTTTCAGCTTTGGATGCTCCAGCTCCAGGAGCGGATTCGTATCCAGAAGTTTCGCTTTGGTATTGAGATACTTGAAGAACGTACGGAGCGACGAAGTTTTTCTGGCTCTGGCTGCCGGCCCGAGGCCGCAGCCGACGACGGATCTGTTCCTTACGATCACACGGTCGCGCCCGAGATAATTCATGTAGTCGTAGATATCGGAGAGCGTGATGGACCTGACGAGATCGACGTCTACGTCGTCGATGGGGATATCGTCGAATTCCATTTCATCGGGAACGAGTCCTCGGGAAAGCTTTACGTACCGGAAAAAAACACGAAGATCAAGATAGTATTCATCTGCAGTTTTTTTGCTTTTGCCGCGAATGGTTTCCATATAGACGAGAAAGTCTCGGATGATTTTCGGAATGTCTTTTGTAGTATGTATCATGAATCGCCTTTCTGATGATTGTTCCGGACAGCGTCCGAAGCGTGTGATGAAACGACTTAAGAGGCTTATAAGGGGTCCCGGACGGCCGGAGGTCTTCTCCTGGGTTTTTCTCCTCCTCCGAATTGAACAAAATATTCATTTTGTTCAATTCGCTGTCCGCGAAAATCCGGGGAGAATACGCCTTCTCCCCGGGCGTGATTCAGGAATTTGCGCTATCCGCGCCGTCGGACGAAGATACGTTGGCGGCGCTGAGATAATCCAGAAGCTTCGTGCAGTACTCCGGATCCTTTTCCAGATTGATAAAATAACCGGTCACGTAATGATAGCCGACGTCCCGGATCCAGAGATCTACGTTTTTGCCTGCTCCGCGTGCAAGCTGTTCGGATTCTGACGAAGGAATAAATTCGTCCCCGGTGGCTGCGATCAGGAACACGGGGATCTTCAGTTCTTTCAGAGATTTGTCCGGCGAAACGCCCCCGGACCGAAATCCGAAGGTGACCTTCAGATAGAGGTCCAGGAATCTTTCACCGATCTTCAGGAAGAGATCGGACATTCCGGCCTCGTCCCGCATCAGATCGCAGAAGTACTCGCGGGCATTCGCGTATGAGCCAACGGCGATCACGCCGGATACGTAAGGATTCTCCGCCGCCGCGTTGATGGAGGCCGCGGCTCCGGTGTTCCAGCCCATCAGGAATATAGGCAGATTGAGATATGTCGTAAAGGAACGTACGTATTCGATCACGGCGTCGATATCGGCGGTTTCGGTGATCCCGTGACCCACAAGCTTTCCGCCGCTTTCACCATGCGCGCGGGAATCATATATGATCACCGAATACTCGTTGTCGGTGAAAAGCTTTGCGTGTCCGTAAAGCGTGGAGGCGACCGGATTATAAAGCCCCGCGGTCATGATTATGATCCCTTTGGCTTTTTCAACGCGGAATTCCTCCCCTTTCAGCTCTACCCCATCCTCGGTGGACACCGTAAAGGAGATCGGTTCCAAAAAGAATTCGTCGGCGGAGAAGCTTACGTCGCTTTCAACGTGCGTATGAATGAACGGCCGAAGGGCGCTGGACGGGACCATATAGAGAGCCAAAACCGTTATCAGCGCAAAAACCAGGATCCCCAAAAGCAGACGACGCAGCCACCAGCTGTTGATCACCTTGCTTGAAATATGATTTCTTGCCATGAAAACCCCCAAAATAAAGCGTATCCGGCGGGAAACACGCATTTTCTGACCGATCTTTGCAATCGGTATCCTACTCTATTATACACGCTTTTCCCCTATCCTTCAAGTATATTTTATCGTCCGGGCCGCGGAAATGGCGTGACCCGGACGAATATCTGTGGTTTTCGCGTTATTCCCTTTATCCCGCGCGCAAAGCGTCAATGGGATCTTCCCTTGCCGCGCGCACCGCGGGCAGGATTCCGAAGAGCAGTCCGATCCCCAAAGCGGAAAGGATCGAGACGAAGAGCGCTCCGACGTGCAGGGTGAAGGAAAGACGCATTGCGTGAAAAAGGACGAAGAGCAGAAGGAAGGACAGAACGAGACCGGAGGCGATCCCCGCCGCGGCGATCATGAGCGCCTCCGTCAGAAAGCAGAAGGCGACCTGCAGATCGGTGGCTCCGAGAGCCTTCAGAATGCCGATCTCCTTTTTGCGCGCGCTGACCGAGCCGAGCAGAGTGCTCATGATCCCGATCCCCGCCACGGCCAGAGCGATCGAAGAGGAAAGGGTCAGGACCGAAGTCAGAACGTCGGCCACCTTCCCGGCGCCGGTGCTTCCCGTATCAAAATCGGTGACCTCGTAAGAGAAGGAGCTTCCCCGTCTCTTTTCGATCACTTTGTTTACCGTATCGCGCACCTGCCGGTCCGAAAGCGTGTCGCTCTTCGCGATCATACGCCCCGTCGGAAAGGCGCTGAAGCGACTGAGAGCCGGCTCCGGCGCGTAAACGAAGGACGGTATGCTGTATAGGAGATCCAGAGAGCCTGTCCCGGACTCGATCACGCCGATGATCCTGTAAGAGACCTCTCTCCCTTCCTCCCCGATTTTCAGGGTCTGCCCCACGGCGTTCCGCCTGCCCAGGATCTTTTCTGCGATCTCTTCGGAGATGACGACCACGCGGGACGCGCTTTGGATCTCCTCCGTGTCGGGCATGCGGCCGTAGAGAAGGCGCGAGGAAATATACGCTTCAGGGTGCAAACCGACGCCCCATAAGACTACCGGCATGCGGACGCCGGTCAGGGAAGCTTCACCGTAGTTCAGCGAAAAAGGCATGGAGGTGATCTGACCTCCGCTCAGAGTCTCCACCTCGTCGGCCATGCTCTGATCGAAGCCGTCGCCGTCCAGAAAGGATGCGGTATGCGTGAACATCAGCCCTTCCATCCCGATCCCCTTCACGTAATGAAGGATCGCGTCCTTGCCGCTTTTTCCCACCGAGGAGATCATCACCACCGAGGAAAGTCCGATCGCCATGGAAACCGCCGCCAGGATAAACGAAAGCCGGTGCCGGAGAAGGCTTCTGAAGGCAAGCAGGATTTCATTCTTCATGACCGACCCTCATGCCCTCCCGAAGCGCGTCGTCCGGAGACGCCACCACGGCCTCGCCCTCCGCAAGCCCCCGGACGATCTGTGTATAGTCGTCCATGACGATCCCGGTTTCCACGTATCTTTTGACGGCGCGGGCGTCCTTTTCCGTAAAGACGTATGCTCCTTTCCCGTCGGCAAGAAGGGCGCTTGAGGGGACCAGGATCGCGTCCGGGACCCTCTCGGTTTCCACGTACGCCGTGGCGGAAAGTCCGGGGATCAATCCCTCCGGAGGGTTTTCCATCCTGATGGAAAGCTCCACGACGGTGCTTCCCCGGTTCCAGAAATAGGCTGCCGCGCCGCCGCTTACCGTCGCGTAAGGAAGGATCTCTTCCACCTCCGCCTTGATTGATCTTTCGGGATAAGCGTCGAAGATCACCTCGACGCGCTGACCCTCGGAAAGACGGGACAGATAGATCTCTTCCGCGTCGGCAGACAGCGTCATATTTCCGGTACCGGTCAGAGAAAGAACGGGAGCCCCCTCCGGGAGGATCGCTCCGTCTGAAAAGAACAGAGCGCTGACATATCCGGAAAAGGGAGCGGTTTCCCGGTGAAGATTGCCGTCAGAGGTCAGAACGGTGAAGAGTATATCGCCCTTTTCGACGCGGCTTCCCTTTCCCGACGGGAGGCTTGCGAGCTTTCCGCTTTTCCCCGCCGCCACTATCGCCGTGTCTCCTCCCTTCAGCGTGGCGCGCAGAGTGAGCACGCTTCTGATCTCTTCGCGCTTTGCGGATGAGAATACGTAATATCCGGGTATAACACTTCCTCGAGGGAGAACAGCGGAAAGGGAGAATACCGCCGCAAGGATCATGGCAGAATATAACAGAGCTTTTTTCATGGCAGGCCTCCGGGATCGTGGTTGCATGACGGTAGTTTATCACCGGAACCCCGAAAATAAACGCCGGCGCGCCCGAAAGCGCGTCGGCAAGTATTTCCTGTTTCAACCGTCCGGTTAAGGCTCCTGTTCGGCGGCCTGGGGCTCCTTCTTCCCCACCGGGCGGAAGAGAAGCATCGTATAGACCGCGCCGAGAACCGCTGAGGCCGCGTAAACCATCAAAGACGCCACCTCGGTGAAATAATCGCCCGCCGAAACGATCTCTGAAGAAAAGAAGGCGGAGAAGAGAGAGACAAGCTTCTCAATATACAAGATCGATCCGAAAGAGGTTTCCAGCAGCGCGGCGAACAGATGCGCTCTTCTGGCAGGACTCCCGAAAAAGTGCGTGAGGAAAAGATAAAAACCCATGACAAAGCCGATCAGCGCCATCATTTCCGGAAAGTACGCCGAGGCCTGGGGCATTTTTGCCACCTTCTGATAGGTGAAGATCGAAAACAGACAGGCGAAGATGATGGGAGCGGGCAGTAAGAAGGCGTCATATTCCCTGGGCCGCACGGTCATATGGAGGATCGCCGCGCGGATAAAGGCGGCGAGAGCCAGAAGCGCGAAGATCGCGATCGCCAGATGAAAAGCTGAGAAATCGCGCGCGGCCTGAAGGAACAGGAACAGAACGGCGGCCATCAGGATAAACAGGAAGGCGGCGTAAAAGGGCGCGGCGTGTTTGGGAAGCGCCGTGATCATAAGGGGATCGATCGGACGGGGCGGCTCTTTTTCTTTCTTCTTTTCCTTGTTTCGCTTTTGCTTTTCTTTTTTCTCTTTGTCTGCGGGACGCTTTTCCCGGATCTTCAGAGGCGCGTCCAGAAGAAAGAAGGCGGCGGCAAACCAGAAGACGATCAGAGCGGCGGAGAGTCCGCACGTAAGCCAAAGGAGTAAGCTGTTCGTCACAAGCCCGGTTTCAGGGGATATCCCGGTCAAAAAAAGAAGAGAATAGATCACAGCGCAAGCCGCCGTGAGAAGACCGCCGGTCGAAAGCAGAAGCTTATTCCGCATGCTCTTTTTCCTCCTTGACGCTCAGGGCGACGCCGATCGCCTGATGGATGTTTCTGACAAAGGTAACCTCTATGCCGTCCGGCACGTGAAGCTTGTCCCGGTTTGACCAGGGGATCACGGCGTGCCCGATCCCCATGCGCGCCGCTTCCGCAAGCCTCTGCTCGCAGGAGGAGACCGACCGCACTTCGCCGGTCAGGCCAACCTCGCCGAAGGCGATCATATCGTCCGGAAGAGGAATATCCCGGAAGGCGGAGACCACAGCCAGGATCACCGCCAGATTGACGGCGGTTTCCTCGATCCGGAGACCGCCGATCACGTTGATGTAGGCGTCTGAGCTGGCAAGAGGCACACCTCCCCTCTTTTCCAACACCGAAAGGAGAATGATGGCGCGGTTGGTGTCGATCCCGGCGGAGGTTCGCCTCGGAAAGCCGAATACTGTTGGCGCTACCAGAGCCTGTACTTCGGCAAGGATCGGCCGGGATCCCTCCATGACACAGGTGATGGAGGAGCCGGGGACTCCCTTGGGCCTTCCGGAGAGAAGTGATTTTGAGGGATTGGGGATCTC
>CACYBP010000186.1 GCA_902772625.1 Oscillospiraceae bacterium | reverse complement strand
TTTCCGGTGTATAATATTTCCAGCGCCGGGTCCCCGGCGCGTACGGGCAGCTGGCCGGATTTACTTCTGGGTATTTTTTTCCGCCGTCTTTCGGCGGCGGGAAGCCAATCCGACGCTATCGCCCGTACTTTTTTATAAAGGAGGCGCGTCTTTTTGCCTCAGATCACCCTTACCTCTTCCATGGAGGAGTTTCTTTTCTCCAAGCGCGTCTTCGTGCAAAAGGAGGAAGCCCCCGCCGATCCCTTCGCCGCGGTCTTCGCCCTGGCGCACTATTTCGCGATCCGCGTCACCGAAGGCGCGGAGGGCGCCTCGGTGGATATGATCCGGCTCGCCTCCCGCGTTCTCGGCGAAAACGTCCCCGCCGCCTTCTACCGGGGCTTTCCCGCGTCGGTGAAAAAGCTTTCCCCCGACGAGCTGCTCTTTGACCAGCTGGCCCATTACGCCGCCACCTACGGCTTCGGACACTTCGACCGGGCGGGCCGTTCGATCCTGGAAGAAGAGCTTCCCCGGCTGGCCTTCCGGGAAAACGCCGAGCCCCGGGATTTCCGCATCGTCTCCCCGGAGGAAGGCGAGACGGTCCTCTTTTCTTCTGTCCGCGATCTTCTTTCCTCCACCCGGCCCCTGAGCCGGCGGGAATACGAGCTTGTCCTCGAGCTTCTGCCCTCTTTCCGGGACGAACTTCCCCCCGTCGCCTCCCGTGAGACGGCGTCGCTTCTCCTTCTGGACACGCGCGACCCGCGCTTCGCCGCTTTTCTCGACCTTCCCGACGTCATGCGCCTTCTCCGGGAGCTCTGGTTCCGGGATTACGGCGGGCGAACCGATCTGGAAAATCTGTCTCTGCATAATCAGGACCGGAAATTCTTTACCCGTCTTCTGGACCTCTTTTTTGAGCGAAAGACCCTGGACGAGCGCTCCTGCTTTGAAAAGCAAGCGCTCTGGAAGGGCTTCCTCCATTCGATTCACTACCGGCCGAAGAACGCCCGGGCGTCCTTCTTCCTCGCACGCATCCGCTCGCGGCACAACGAATCGGTCTATTCGGACTTCGAGCGGGCGCTTTCCTCCTTCCGTCCCGCCGAGGCGGCAATGCTCCTCCGGGAGGGAAAGGGGAGCGCGGCCTTTCTCCGGAGGCTCGACCACGTCCTCAGCCGCTGCCGGAACGAAGAGGAGCTTAAGTCGGTCCTTTCCCTGATCGACGCGAAAAACCCCCGGGGGATCCTGAGCCTTCTCTTTCATTACGCCGCCGATAATAAAGAGGGAGACGGACGGCATTTCGTCTTCACCCGGCTCGGTCTTCTGGAGGTCCATTCCGAGACGGCCCGGGAAAAGGCCCGCCGCCGCTCCCGTCTTTCGCCCGAAACGCGGGAAAGGGTCCTCGCTCTTCTCCGGGAAAACCTTGAAAGAATTCTCCGCGGGCGGCTCGGAAAGGTCTGGATCGATCCCGCCATGAGGAAGATCGCCCTTCCCGCCATGGGAAGCGCCTCGGTCCCGGGCTTCGGGACCCTGCCCGCCGGCTCCCGGCTTCCCCTGCCCCCGGGAAAAAAGGTCCGGGGATTCGTCTATTGGGAGCTGGTGGACGATATCGACCTGGCGGTGATCGGCCTCAGCGAAAGCGGCCGGGAAAAAGAGTTCTCCTGGCGCACCATGGCCGAAAATCAATCCGACGCCATCGTCTATTCGGGCGACCAGACCGCGGGCTTTCACGGCGGATCCGAATTCTTCGACGTCACGTTCGACCTTTTCCGCTCGCTCTACCCTTCGATCCGCTATCTCGTTTTCACCGCGAACGTCTTCACCGGCACCCCCTTTTCCGGGGCAGAGGTCAAAGCGGGCTTCATGACCCGGGACGAGGAGGATTCCGGCGAGATCTTCGAGCCGAAGACCGTCGCTTCCTCCTTCCGGATCGATTCTCCCTCCACCTTCGCCTATCTCTTCGCGCTGGATCTTTCCTTGCGGGAGATCGTGTGGCTGAATCTTTCCCGGGGCGGCGAAACGCGCGTGGCGGGAGAGACGGG
>CACYBP010000185.1 GCA_902772625.1 Oscillospiraceae bacterium | reverse complement strand
TCCGTCCTCCAGGCGGTAGTATTTCTTTTTGTCGCGATAGGCCGAAAGGATCTCGCCGATCTTGTCGGCGGGCAGATCCCCGTTCACTGTCATTTCCAGAAGTCCGCCGTTGAGCTTGACCCGCACCGTGGGGGCCTTGGGATGGCGGATGCCGATCTTCTTCACCGCGTCGGTGACGAAGACCTCGGCAAAGGGCTTCAGAGAGGAGACGCTTTCGGCGAGGAAATCGTAGATCCGTTCCTCCCCCACCAGGACCATCCTGCTCTGGGCGTCGTTGTAAAAGCCTTTTTCCCGGAGAAGATAGAGGATCTTCATTTCCCCCACGGTGTCCCGCGGGATCCGGGCGGAGGCCAGAGAGGTCTCCCGGGCATAGGCGCTGAACTCATGCTCTCCGTAGCGGAACTTGACCGACGCGGTGAGCATTTCCTGGTTCTCCACCACCCGGTCGATGTAGACCGCGCTTTTCAGCTTCAGGCGGTTCTTGGAGCCGCGGGAATCGTTCAGGTTGCTTTCCAGTCTGCCGATGTTTTTGAGTCTGGGAAGGACGTAGCGCCGAAGCTTGGACTGGGCGTCGGAGGAAAACTGCAGCAGGCTTTGATTGGTGTTGCGGCGGAAGGCGTCCAGGACGGCTCCCAGGATCTCCCCGGTGCGCCCCGAGGCGTAATACATGTCGGCGTTTTCTCCCTCTCCCTCAGCCACCACCGTGAGGCCGGGCGTCAGAAGATCCTCCGCCAGGCGGAAGGGCGGCAGATCGTGGGAAAGCCGGATCCCGTCGCTCATCTTTTCGGCGCGGAAGGTCACCGGCGGGGTGCCGTTGTGGACCGTAACGGTCTTGATCCCCTCCCGGAGGCCGCGGTAGGAAAGCTTTGCGCCGTCGAAAAGCGCGATGAACCGGCCCATCTCGGCGTTGGGGACGAAGATCCTGCGGGCGTCGGCCGGGGATTGAACGGTGGTGCGGTCGGAATACTGCTTTTCCTTTTCCGAAAGGCCCGCCACGAAGCGCAGAAGCGCGCGGGATCTTTCGTCGAAGCAGGCGTCGTCGAAGAACACCGTCAGGCCTTTTCCGAATTCGATTACGCCGTGGTTGAGATAGGCTCTGCCGAAGGCCACCACGTCGCGCACGATGTACTGCCGGGTGTTGCCCACGGTGAATTCCAGATAGAACCGGTCGCCGCGGTCAAAGGTGACCAGCGGCGTCACCGCGAGATCTCTGGGTACCAGCGGAAGCATCTCCGAAACGGTGTTTTCTCTTTCCAGCTTTTCGATCATGCGTGCGCCGGGAAGGTCGGTGCGGACCTTCCGTTCGGTGTCGGGAGAGTATTCTTCCAGAAGCTTTTCCAGCTCCGCCATGGGATCCTCGGTGCGCTTGGCCCCGGTGATCCGGCAGGATTTGATGTCGCGAAGCATCTGATAAAGCACCGCGGCACAGTGTTTGCACACCGGCGCTCCCGACCGGACGCCTCTGGCGCCGGATTTGGCAAAGGCCGGACAGTTGCAGAACCGGTCGGTCAATTCTCCCTTTTCGTTGAAGCGCAGTACGACGTTATAGGGCAGTCTGACCCCACCCTGGACCTTGGCGTCCACGCGCAGGCTTTTCTGTCCTTCGTTGAATATTTCGCAGAGCAAAACGGCTCCGCTCTTGTAAATTGCCTCTCCCCGGTTCCTGTTCAGGGAAGAAAGCGCGTCCACGGTATGTCCCAGATTGCAATGGACCAGCCGGAGGATTCCATCAGATTCCATACGGTTTTTGCATCCTTGTTTTTGTTTCTCTTTGATCCGCGCTCCGGTTTTTACGCACGGAAACACGATTATTTATATTATAGCACTCTTTCCGCGATTTGCAAGAGTTAATTCTTGACAAATATAGCGGTTCGTTATATAATGCTTTTGTAATCCGCGAGCACGTTGATACAATCCCCGCGATCCCCGGATTTACCGGCGATTTTTCACTTTGTTTTCACTTTTTCGCACCGGATCAAAAGCAACAAGGCCGGACGGCGTCCGGCTCCGGAGCAGTTTCCCATTACCAGAAAAGGGGCGTTTTATGAACAGGATCCGCATGCTTCGCAAACAAAAACACATCGGTCAGGTGGAATTCGCCGCCCTGATGGGCGTTTCCCAGCCCACGGTCAGCGATTGGGAGAACGGGCGGAAGTTCCCCGCCTCCGGGAAGCTCGTGCGGCTTTCCGAGGTACTGGAGGCCTCCATCGGCTTCATCCTCGGTTACGACCAGTACGACGAAAAGGCGCCTTCACCCGCGGATCCGGCCGCCGCGGACGGCGGGGAGGTCCCCGCTGCGGGAACCTCTCCCTCCCCCGCTTCTCAGGCCGATCCCCGCGCCTACGAGCGCATCGTTTACGAAAAAGAGGACGTCACGCCGGAGATCGCCCGGGTGGGCGAAAAATTCATGATGCGGGTCTTTGACAACTCCATGAAGCCCCGGATCCTGGAAAACGATTACGTGGTGATCCTCCGTCAGGACGAGGTGGAATCGGGCTCCCTGGCCCTGATCTCCATCGGCGGAAGCATGCTGACCATCAAGCACCTGGAAACCGAACGGGGCGGTTATCTGCTTTCCAGCAATTCCCCCTTCTTCCGTCCGGTCTTTTACAGCGCCGAGGATATCAAACGCATCCCGGTGCGGGTGATCGGTAAGATCGTGGAGCTTCGCGCGCTTTTCTGAATCTTCTTTTGTATTCTGCGGCCGGAGGCCGTTATTAAGGAGGAGTTTTCATGCAGAGCTTCAAAAAGTATCTGGCGGAATGCATCGGCACCTTCGTGCTGGTGTTCTTCGCCTGCGGCACCGCCGTCGTGACGAAATGCGACGCCGCGAATCCCGGCGGATCAGGGTATTTCCTCACCGCCCTCGCCTTCGGTCTTGTCATCGTGGCCATGGCCTATTCCATCGGCAACATCTCCGGATGCCACATCAATCCCGCCGTTTCCATCGCCATGCTGATCACCGGAAAGCTTTCGCTGAAGGACTTTGCGGGATACGTGGTCTCGCAGTTCGCCGGCGCGATCCTGGGCGCCGCGGCGCTCATGGCTTTTCTGGGCAAGGACAGCGGGCTGGGCGCCAACGGTCTCTGGAACGACAATATCCTGGGGTCGCTCGTGATCGAGGTCATTCTGACCTTCGTGTTCGTTCTGGCCATTCTGGGCGTCACCTCGAAGGTCGAAAACGGCGCGGTGGCCGGGCTTGTGATCGGTCTCTCCCTGACCCTCGTGCACGTCCTCGGCATCGCCTTCACCGGCACCTCGGTGAACCCGGCGCGCTCCTTCGGTCCCGCGCTCTTCGTGGGCGGAGCTCCCCTGGCAAACGTCTGGGTCTTCATCGTCGCTCCTCTCGCCGGCGGCGCTCTGGCGGCCCTCTGCTACAAGTTCCTCAGCGAAAACAAGAAGTAAGCCCGCGTTTCCCCAAAAGCACCGGAAACCCCCGGGAGCGAAGGCTCCCGGGGGTTCTTGTATCCTGAGGCTTTTTCAGTTCTCGTTGACGTACGCAAGGAAGCGGCGGAAGGCGGCCTTGCCCCCTTCGTTTCTCTTGAAGACGCCGGCGTGCTCCAGCACTTTGGCGAAGACCCGCCCGACCTCCTCCCGGAGGACCGCGGCGTTTTTCTCGTAGCTTTCGGGCTTTCCGCGCCTTTTGAGGATCTCCTCCGCCCAGTCGGCGTGGAGCGCGGTCCTGGGATCGGCGCGAAGATCCTTTCCTTCCAGCATGGCGCGGTTCACTTCGTCCAATTCCTCCACCAGTCTCGCCGGAAGGATCGCAAGCCCCATCGCCTCGATCAGGCCGATGTTTTCCTTCTTGATGTGGTGAAGCTCGGCATGCGGATGATAGACGCCGAGAGGATGCTCTTTTGTGGTGATGTTGTTGCGCAGCACGAGATCCAGTTCGAATTTGCCGTCCCGGAAGCGCGCGATGGGATTGAGGGTGTTGTGCTTTTCCCCGCCGGTCTCGGCGAAAATAAAGGCGGATTCGTCGGTGTAGCCTCTCCAGGCGGAAAGGATCTTATCCATAAGGTCGGCGATGCGGGAGGTATCCTCTCCGCGGAGCCGGATCACCGACATGGGCCATTTCACGAGTCCGGCCTCCACGTCCTCAAAGCCTTTGAAGACGACCTTCTCTTCCACGGGAGCCTTCTCCATGGCGAAGGAATACCGGCCGCCCTGGAAGTGATCGTGGCTGAGGATCGACCCGCCCACGATGGGCAGATCGGCGTTGGAGCCCACGAAATAGTGCGGGAAAAGCTTGACGAAATCAAAGAGCTTTCCCACCGTGGCCTTTTCGATCTTCATGGGAGTGTGGACCGAGTTGAAGACGATGCAGTGCTCGTTGTAATAGACGTAGGGCGAATACTGCATGAACCAGTCGCTGCCGTTGATGGTGATGGGGATGATGCGGTGATTGCCGCGGGCGGCGGCGTTGATCCTGCCGGCGTAGCCCTCGTTTTCCTTGCAGAGGGCGCATTTGGGGTACCCCGCCTGCGGCGCGAGCTTCGCGGCCGCGATGGCCTTGGGGTCCTTTTCGGGCTTGGAGCGGTTGATGGTGATATCCAGCGTGCCGTATTCGGTGTCCACCGTCCACTTCACGTCCCGCGCCACCCGGGCGGTGCGGATATAATCGGTGTCCCGGGAGAGCTTGTAATAGTAATCAGTTGCCTTTTCCGGCGATTCCCGGTAGAAGGTGCGGAAGGCGGTCTCCACCTCGCTGGGGCGCGGAGTCAAAGCCGCCATCAGCTTGGTGTCAAAGAGGTCGTGGGCGACGTTTCCTTCGTCGCAAAGGCCCTTTTCCCGGGCATATTCCACCAGCTCGTCCAGGATGGTTTCCAGCGGCGTATCCCTTTCCGCCTCGCCCGGATCCTCGAAGGTATCCTCGTTCAGGACCTCCAGAAGGCGGTTGGTCGCCCAGATCCTGTCCCGTTCGCCGATCAGACCGCGTTCCAGGGCGTAATTCACAAGCTTTTTCAGATTTACGTTATAATCCGTCATACCCGTTCTCTCCCGTATCTTGCTGTATTCTGATTTATTATACATCTTTTTTGATAGATGTCAATTCCTCGGTAAGGGTCTCGTGCGGTGAAAAAAGCGCGTCCAGCTTGTACCCGAGCAGGTCGGGATCGACTCTGGAAAGCACCGGGCCCACCAGAGGCTTTTCCATGATCTCCCCGCCCATGGTCTCGGCGAAGCGCAGAAGGAAGGCCTTTCCGGGCTTTTCGTCGGCCCGGAGCTCCAGAGAATCCCCGTCGGCGTAAAAGCGGAAAACCCTTTTAAAGGGGGTCTCGACGAACCGGATATCAAGCACCAGAGCCGGGCGGTCGTCCTCGTCGAAGGCAAAGCGGCCCTTGACGCGCAGGAGCCATTGCGTCTGGCCGAATTTTTCCCGGGTCTCGCGCCACGAGCCGATCCCCACGGGGATCTTATGAACGCTCTTCCCCTCCTCGAAGGTCACGGTGAACTCCTCTCCGGTCATGCCGAAGGAGATCCGGGAAAGGCCGGCGGTGTACTCGTTTTCCACGGCCTGCATCACCCGCGGCATCACGCTGAGGGAATAGTCGATCCGGTCGGGGATAAAGGTCCGGTTCAGGAAGGATTCCGCGCCGGCCGGCAGCGCCTCCTTTTCGGGCTTTTCTCTTTTCCGGAAGAAAGAGAAGAAGGTCTTCCGGGCGTTTTTCTGCGTCTCGGATTCCTCCCCGCTTTTTTCGCCGCGAAAGGCGCGAAGCGTCTCCCCCAGATCGGGCAGCGGCTCTCCCTTTTCCTCCGGCGCCCCGGCGCGGGAGGAAAAATACTCGTCGCAGAGGGCAAAGAAGGATCCCTGCTGAAAAAGATCGGCGTTGGAGGCCATGGAGACCACGCTGAAGCCGGTGTCGGGATAGACGATCGTATTCTGTCCGAACATGCCGTTGAGAAGGCGCGAGCCGGTCTCGTTCCCCACCCAGATATGAAGACCGTAGGCAAAATCTCCGTTGTCCTCCTCCGGGACCATCGCCGGGCGGCACATCGCCTCCACCCATCTCCGGGAAAGAAGCTTTTTCCCGCGGAAGGTCCCGTTTTCGCGCACAAGCTCCGCGATCTTGAGAAGGTCCTCCGGGCGGATATAAAAGCCCCATCCCCCTTTTTCGATCCCGTCGGGACTCTTTTCCCAATAGACGTTTTCGATCTCCAGAGGCTTCAGGAGCTTGCGGTCAAGATAGGAAAGAAGGCCCGTGCCGCTCTTTTCCCTGACCACCGCCGCCAGCAGGAAGGAATTCAGGCTGTTATACTGAAAGGCCGAGCCGGGAGAAGCGTGAAGCCCCGACTCAAAGAAATCCCTGAGCCACTCGGTGCTGGTCATGGACTGGAATTCGTTGAAATCCGAAAGGCTCGACATGGTGAGAAGATGCCGGAGATTGAGTCCGCCGAGCCCCAGCTTCTGGAGCGGCTGGATCTTATCCGGAAAAATATCGGCGAGCTTTTCATCCAGGCGCAGCTTTCCCTCGTCGAAGAGAAAGCCGATGGCAAGCCCGGTCAGGGTCTTGCTCTCTGAAAAGACGTTTTTCCACACGTCAAAGGACGCGGGAGCCTTCGCCGCCTCGGCCACGATCCTTCCGTTGCGGGCGACGATGACGCTTTCCGCGCCGATCTCCCGATCGGACGAAAGCCTCTGAAGGAACTCCGCGAGCAGACCGGGATCGATCCCCTCCTCCCTGGGGTCGACGCGCGGGAAGGGAGCGCGCACCGGAGATGGCCGGAAGGGCGGCTTCCGGTCGGCGAAGCGCACCGCGGGATCGCAGGGCTTGCGGGTATCGGCCACGCGGAGCGCGAGGGCAAGCGAACGGTTCAAAAGCTGAATCTTCATTAAGGTCTCCTTTCAGGGGTTTCCCCTTTGTCTATTCTAAACCATGAGCGGCGCTTTGTCAAAACCAATTTCGGCTTCTCTTCCCTTGCGAAATCCGGCGGAATATGATATGATTTTACGAGATCAGGAGATAGAAAGGAAACTTCTTCCATGCGTGCGATCATCTGTGTCACCGGCCGCGATTCGGTCGGCATCATCGCCTCGGTCAGCGCGGTCTGCGCGGCCTCCGGCGCCAACATCGTCGATATCAACCAATCGGTCCTGAAGGATTTCTTCACCATGGTGATGCTGGTGGAGATCGACGGGCTGACTCTGCCCTTCCCCGCCTTCGTGGGAAAGCTTTCCGCCCTGGGAAACGAGCGCGGACTGGATATCCACACCATGCACGAGGACATTTTCAACTCGATGCATCGCATCTGAAGGGACAGGACATGCTGAACATACAGGATATCATCGAAACCGTCAATATGATCCGGGACGAAAACCTGGATATCCGCACCATCACCATGGGCATCTCGCTTTTCGACTGCGTGTCTGAGGATCCCGACCGGTTCGCGGAGAAGATCTACGACAAGATCACCCGCACGGCGTCTGGTCTGGTCCCCTGCGGCGAGGAGCTGGAGGCCCTTTACGGCATCCCCATCATCAACAAGCGCGTTGCGGTCACCCCGATCTCTCTGGTGGCCGGAGGACTTGATCCCGCGGGATACCTCAAGGCGGCCCGCGCCATGGACCGCGCCGCGAAGGAGATCGGCATCAATTTCATCGGCGGCTTCGGCGCGATGGTGCAGAAGGGAAGCACCCGGGGCGCCGACGCGCTTCTGGAATCGCTTCCGGAGGCGCTGTCCTCCACAGAGCTCGTATGCTCCTCGATCAACGTGGCCTCCACGAAGGCCGGGATCAATATGGACGCGGTGGCCCGGATGGGAAAGATCATCCGCGATACGGCCTATCTCACCCGGGAGCGTGAAAGCATCGGCTGCGCGAAGCTGGTGGTCTTTTCCAACGTTCCCCAGGACAATCCCTTCATGGCCGGCGCCTTCCACGGCATCGGCGAGCCTGAATGCTGCATCAACGTGGGCGTGTCCGGGCCGGGCGTTGTGGCGAACGCCATCTCGCGCGCGGGAAACTGCGATTTTTCCACCCTCGCCGACGTCATCAAAAAGACCGCCTTCAAAATCACCCGCATGGGTCAGCTGATGGCTCACGAGGCCTCCACCCGTCTGGGCGTCCCCTACGGGATCGTGGACCTTTCGCTCGCGCCGACCCCGGCTCAGGGCGATTCGGTGGCCCGGATCCTGGAGGGGATGGGCCTTGAGGTCACCGGCGCGGCCGGCACCACCGCCGCCCTGGCGCTTCTCAACGACGCGGTCAAGAAGGGCGGCGTCATGGCATCCAGCCATGTGGGCGGCCTTTCCGGCGCCTTCATCCCGGTCTCGGAGGACGCGGGCATGATCGAGGCGGTGGAGAAAAACGCTCTCTGCCTCGAAAAGCTGGAGGCGATGACCGCCGTTTGCTCGGTGGGGCTCGATATGATCGCCATCCCCGGCGATACGCAGGTGGAGGTAATCTGCGGCATCATCGCCGACGAGATCTCCATCGGGGTGATCAACGGCAAGACCACCGCCGTGCGCCTGATCCCCGCCTACGGCAAGAAGGTGGGCGACAGCGTTTCCTTCGGCGGCCTTCTGGGGCACGCGCCGGTGATGCGCGTACCCACCGCCTCCCCCGCGGCCTTCATCGCCCGGGGCGGCAGGATCCCCGCTCCCATCCATTCCCTCAGGAACTGAGCCTTCACCGTCCGCTCCCGATTGACGGGGGCGGGCGGTTGTGGTATACTGTAAGGACGAATCAGTGGCGCCAGGCGCCGAAAGGACGTGTCGAAAAAGAACATGTGGATCGCCCGGAACTGGAAGGATTACGAGCTTTTGGACTGCGGAAACGGGCTCCGTCTGGAGCGATGGGGAAAATTTATCCTGACCCGTCCCGATCCGGTGGCTCTCTGGGATCCCGCGGAGCCCTCCCTTTGGGAAAGGAGCGACGCGGTTTATCACCGTTCCTCCTCCGGCGGCGGAAAATGGGAGATCTCCGCGCTTCCCGCGTCCTGGGAAATCGGATACGGCCGTCTCACCTTTCAGATCAAGCCCATGGGCTTCAAGCACACCGGCCTTTTCCCCGAACAGGCAGTGAACTGGGACTGGATCGCGCAGACTCTGGAGGCGTCCTCTGAAAAGGCGCGGGTATTGAACCTCTTTTCCTACACCGGCGGGGCCACCGTCGCCGCCGCGGCGGCCGGAGCCGAGGTGTGCCACGTGGACGCCGCGAAGGGGATCGTTCTGCAGGCGAGGGAAAACGCCCGCCTTTCGGGCCTTTCCGACGCCCCGATCCGCTGGATCACCGACGACTGCCGTAAATTCGTCGCTCGCGAAGCGCGGCGCGGCAAGACCTACGACGCCGTGATCCTGGATCCCCCCTCCTACGGGCGCGGCGCGAACGGAGAAGTCTGGAAGCTGGAGGAGGATCTTTTCCCCTTCCTTCTGGAATTGCGGACGGTTCTCTCCTCGCGTCCCCGGTTCGTTCTTCTCAATTCCTACACCGCGGGGCTTTCCCCCGCCGCGGGCGCTTACGCGCTTTCCATGGCCTTCCCCGAGGCGCGCGTGACCTGCGAGGAGATCGGGCTTCCGGTGACCTCCACCGGGTACGCTCTCCCCTGCGGCATCGCAGCCCGCGCCGTTTTCTGATTTCACAGAATCATATCCGCCTCAGGCGGTTTCCCGAAGGATACGCTATGTACGAAGCAAAAAATCTCACCTACCGGTACGATGAAAACGCCGCGCCCGTGATCGAAGATCTGGATCTTTCGATCGAGGACGGCAGCTTTACCGTGCTTCTCGGCCACAACGGCTCGGGCAAATCCACCCTGGCCAAGCATTTCAACGCCTTTCTGCTCCCCTCGGGCGGCAAGGTCTATATCAAGGGACTCGACAGCGCCGTGGAGGAGAATCTTCCCCTGATCCGGCGCACCTCCGGCATGGTGTTTCAGAATCCCGACAATCAGATCGTCGCCGCGGTGGTGGAGGACGACGTGGCCTTCGGCCTGGAAAACATCGGCGTTCCCACCGGCGAAATGCGAAAACGCGTGGACGAAGCCCTGACGCGGGTGGGCATGTACGATTTCCGGCTTCACGCGCCGAATCTTCTTTCCGGTGGGCAGAAGCAGCGGGTGGCCATCGCCGGGATCATCGCCATGCGCCCGGAGGCCATCCTCCTCGACGAGCCCACCGCCATGCTGGATCCCCGCGGCCGGCAGGAGGTTCTGGATACCATCGCCCTTCTCAACGGGGAGTATCATATCACCATCGTCCTGATCACCCATCACATGAACGAAGCCGTCGGCGCCGACCGCGTCGTGGTACTGAACAAGGGAAAGATCGCCTTCGACGGCACGCCGAAGGAGGTTTTTCCCCACGTGGAGGAGCTGCGCGCCCTGGGGCTTGAGGTGCCCACCACCGTTTCGCTTCTTTACGAGCTGAAAAAAGCGGGGATCGACCTCCCCCTGGACGCCCTGACGGTGGAGGAGTGCGGGCAGGCTCTGCTCCGCGCTCTCACCATGGAGAAAGGAGCCGGAAAATGAGCGACGCGACTCCTCTTCTCGAGGTGAAAAACCTCACCCATATCTACGGAGAAGGGACCCCCTTCCGGCACGTGGCGCTGGAGGATTGCAGCCTGAAGATCGAAAAAGGCGAGCTGATCGGCCTGATCGGACACACCGGCTCGGGCAAGTCCACCCTGACCCAGCATTTCAACGGCCTTCTGAAGCCCACCTCCGGCGAGGTACTTTTAAAGGGCGAAAACATCTTCCGCTCCAAAAAGGCCACCCACGAGGCGCGGTTCTCGGTGGGGCTGGTGATGCAGTATCCGGAATATCAGCTCTTTGAGGAGACCGTGCGCAAGGATATCGCCTTCGGCCCGGCCAACCAGGGGCTGAAGGGCAAAGAGCTGGAAGAGCGGGTGGCCATGGCTGCCGACGCCGTCCGGCTTCCCGCGTCTCTTCTCGACGCCTCCCCCTTCGAGCTTTCGGGCGGGGAAAAGCGCCGCGCCGCCATCGCCGGCGTCATCGCCATGGAGCCCGAGCTTTTGATTCTGGACGAGCCCACGGCAGGGCTCGATCCCGGCGGACGCCGGGAGATCCTGGACCTGATCGCCGCATACCGCAAAAGAGAGG
>CACYBP010000184.1 GCA_902772625.1 Oscillospiraceae bacterium | reverse complement strand
TCGAAGGAGAGGAAGAAATCCCGGGTGAAATGCGCGCTCTGGGTCAGGAAGTCCTCGCTGCCGCAGGAGTGGTAGATCCGGGGGACCGGCTTTCCTTCGGCGATGATGGAGCGGGCCTGGAATTCGGGATCCTCCTCGGTGCCGCGCAGATCGCGCTCGCCGTACACGGCCTCCTGGCGCTTTTTCCACCGGGCGTCGCCCCGACGGCGGCGGGCGGGAGCGCCCACGTGGGAGATCCCGGCCGACAGGCAGCCGATGGCGGCGTATTTATCGGGATTGGCAAGGCCGATCTTCATGCAGCCGAAGCCGCCCATGGAAAGTCCGGCGATGAAGTTGTCCTCGCGCTTGTCGGAGAAACCGAAGAATTCCCGCATGACCTCGGGAAGCTCTTTGGAAACGAAGGTGTAGTATTTGCCTCCGTGGGCCATGTCGGCATAGGAGGAAAGCTGCACCCCGGGCATCACCACCGCGAGGCCGAGGGGGGCGGCGTAGCGTTCGATGGAGGTGCGTCTCTGCCAGATGGTCTCGTCGTCCGATGCGCCGTGCAGAAGCCAAAGCACCGGTGTGCCGCCCGCGCGCTCGGCGGTTTCCATGCCGATCAGACGGCTGGCCTTCTGGGGAAGGATCACGTCGCAGGTGACGTCCATGCCGAGGACCCTGGAAGAATAATTCACTTTAACGAGTGCCATTATTTAGCCCCCTTTCTCGGGTATCCCAGGAAGTCCAGAACGTTCTGGATCTCCCGATCCCAGTAAAACCATTGATGATCGCCCGCCGACCAGGTGTCGGTGACGTCGAAGCCGAGGTTTTTCAGCTTCCGGACCGCGCGGCGGTTGTTCTGATAGAGGAAGTCCTGCTTGCCGCACCAGGTGAAGATCCGTGGTTTGGGAAGATCGCTTGCGGCCAGCTTCTCGGCCTCCAGAAGGGGATCGTTTCCGTCGGCGCGCAGCTTCCGGAGGGAACCGAAGGCGTTTTCAAAGACCGAAGCTTCGCTGCTTTTCACCGCGTCCTTAAAGAGGGTGGAGATATCCAGAGCGCCGGAAAGACACCCGGCGGCGGCGAAGGTCTCGGGCTTTTTGACCGCGCATTTCAGGGCACCGTAGCCGCCCATGGAAAGGCCGGCCACGAAGGTGTCCTCGCGCTTATCTGACATGCCGGGGAAGAAAGTGCGGCAGATGGAGGGAAGCTCGGAGGAGATGAAGGTGAAGTAGTCGTAGCCGTAGACCATGTCGGTGTACCAGCCGAGGGCCGTCGTGGGCATCACCACGGCGATCCCGCGCTCCCGGGCGTAACGCTCGATGGAGGTGTAGCGGCACCAGGCGTTGTGATCGTCCGACATGCCGTGCAGCAGATAAAGCACCGGGTAGGGCTTTTTGACTTCTTCACCCGGCTCGGGCAGGATGACGTTCATCGACGTGGACATGCCCAGAACGTCGGAAAAGAAATTGACGTTGAGAAGCGCCATAAAGGGAAACCTCCTTGTTTTTTCTTTCATCATAACATAGAAAACAGGCGATTGCAAGAAGAAAACCCGGGAAAAACAGGACAAATCGGGAAAAGGCGCGCCGGAGGGAGCCGGCGGAAAAATCAGACGGCGAAGGCGGAAAAAGTCTTTTCTTTTTTTGTCTCCTGTGATAGAATAAAAACGTAAGGCGGCCGGAAATTGACGCCGCCGGGAAAGGATGAGAACACATGGCCAACGACGAAAAGATCTTAAAGGCATACGAGCTTGCCAAAGAAGAGTTTGCCTCCTGGGGAGTAGATACCGAAGAAGCGCTCCGGAAATTCGATACCATCAAAATGTCCATGCAGTGCTGGCAGGGCGACGACATCAAGGGCTTCGAACCGGTGGGCGACGTCGGAAGCCAGAACGTGGTCACCGGTAACTATCCCGGCGCGGCCCGCACCGGGGACGAGCTTCGCGCCGACATCGACTTTGCCGCGGCGCTTTCGCCCTTCTCCCACAAGATCAACATCCACTCCTGCTACGGCGAATTCGGCCGGGACCGCAAGGACGTGACGGTGGAGGATTTCTCCCGCTGGATCGACTGGGCCAGGGAAAAGGGCTACGGCATCGATTTCAACGGTTCTTTTTTCGCCCACGCCATGATGAACAACGGCTTCTCCTACGCAAGCCTTGACAAGGCCACCCGGGATTACTGGATCGAGACCGCCAAGGGCACCCGCGAGATCTCCTACGAGATCGGCAAGCGTTTGGGTCAGGTCTGCTACAACAACCTCTGGATCCCCGACGGTCTGAAGGATACCCCGGCCAACCGCTTCCGTTACCGCGACGTGCTGGAAGCCTCGCTGGACGAGATCCTCGCGAAGAAATACGACGGCGAATACTTCGTCGATACCCTGGAGGGCAAGCTCTTCGGCATCGGTGTGGAAAGCTTCACCGTGGGTTCCCACGAATTCTATCTCGGCTACGCCGCCAGCCACAAGGGCGTGGGCGTCTGCCTGGACACCGGTCACTACCATCCCACCGAGCAGGTGGCGGACAAGCTTTCGGCGGTGGTGCGCTTCGTGGATCACGTGCTCCTGCACATCTCCCGCGGCGTCAGATGGGACAGCGACCACATCGTGGTGCAGAGCGACGAGCTTTCAGCCCTGATGAGCGAAATGAACCGCGGCAATCTTTACGGCAAGGTGGCCATGGGGCTTGATTACTTCGACGCCTCGGTCAACCGCATCGCGGCCTGGTCGATCGGCCTTCGCGCCTCGGCCAAGGCGGTGCTCACCTCGCTGCTCGAGCCCTTCTCTTACATCGACAAGGCCGAGCTCGAGGGCGATTTCACCGCGCGCCTTGCCTACACCGACGAGTTCAAGAACCTTCCGGTCAACGCGGTCTGGGATTACATGCTTCTGAAGAAGGGCATCCCCGCGGGACGCGAGGCGCTGGCCGCCATCAAGAAGTACGAAAAGGACGTGCTTTCCAACCGCTGAAGCCATGCCTTGTACCAAGCCCCGCCGCGCATGCCGCGGCGGGGCTTTTTTTCGGGAAAAACGATCTTTGGTCTTGACAGAGGGAGGCCGCCCGGCTATAATTTCTCGTGGCGGAAGACCGCCTGAAAAAAAGACCGGAGGCGCGCCGCGCCTGGAAAGGGATTTTATGGAACGGAAGGTATGCTTCATCACCGGCTCGGGCTCGGGCAACGGACGGGGAATGGCTCTGCGCATGGCGGAGCTTGGATACGACATCGCCCTGCATCATTCGGGAAGGGATCCCGAGACCGCCGAAAACACCAGAAAGCTGATCGTCGGGAAGGGCGTGCGGTGTGAGGTCTTCGTGGAAAACCTCTTCGAGCCCGGCGCGGCGAAACGGCTTTTCGATCAGTTCCGCGCGAAATTCGACCGGCTTGACGTCTTCGTCAACAATTCCGGCCGCACCTTGGGCGGGCGGCTTCTGGACATGACCGAGGAAAAGTTCGATTACATGGACCGGGTCAACTGGAAGGCGGCGTATTTCTGCGTCCAGCAAGCGGGTCTCTTCATGAAGGAAAAGGGGATCCGGGGCTCCATCGTCATCATCGGGTCGAATCACCATCTGGTCAACTTCGGCACCTCCTCGGCCTACGCTTCGCTGAAGGAGGCGCTGGTGCGCTTTACGAAATACGCGGCGCTGGAATTTTCGCCCTACGGCATCCGCGTCAACTGCATCGCCCCGGGCAACATCGACCCGGGTTACGAGAAGAGAGACCATTTCTACGAGATCGTGGAAAGAGTTTCCAAAACCGTTCCGCTCCACCGGTACGTTCCCTCCTCGGAGCTTGCCGATATCACCGAGTTTCTTTCCTCTCCGGCGGCGGCCTCCATCACCGGCAACACCCTGGACGTGGACGGGGGAATGTTCCTTCTGAACTACGACATCGACCGGTATCACCTGGGCGAGGAAGAATAAGCCTCAAAAAAATAAGAGAGCCGTGCGCACTGCGCACGGCTCTTCTGCGTTATCGCCTTTATTTCAGCATGGATTCCATCCAGCTCTTCGGCGCTTCCAGTCCGAAAAGCTCCGCCACGGTGGGGGCGATGTTGGAAAGGCCGAAGGCGCCTTCCTTCAGGGTGCGGTCGGAACCGTAGAGAATGAAGGGCACCGGGTTCAGGGAGTGCGCGGTGCGCACCGTGATCTGTCCCTTCTTGTTCTTTTCCAGCATCTCGTCGGCGTTGCCGTGGTCGGCGGTGATCAGGACGGTCCAGCCGAGCCTGTCGGCCACCGGCAGGATGCGCGCCAGGCACAGATCCACCGAGGCGACGCCGATGATGGTGGCGTTCAGATCGCCGGTGTGGCCCACCATGTCGCCGTTGGGGTAGTTGCAGCGGACGAATCCGTATTTGCCCGATTCCATGGCGGCGATCACCGCGTCGGTGACCTCGGCGCACTTCATCCACGGGCGCTGGTCGAAGGAGACCTTGTCAGAGGGGATCTCCTCGTAATCCTCCAGCTCGGGATCGACCTTGCCGCTGCGGTTGCCGTTCCAGAAGTAGGTGACGTGACCGAATTTCTGGGTCTCGGACACGGCGTACTCTTTGATCCTGTGGGCGCAGAGAAGCTCGGTCAGGGTGTCCCGGATCTCGGGCGGGTTCACCAGATATTTCTTCGGCAGGGCCAGGTCGCCGTCGTACTGCAGCATGCCGGCGTAAAGCAGATCGGGGGTCTCCTCCCGGTCGAAGGCCGAGAAATCGGGATCGTCGAAGGCCATGCTGATCTCGATGGCGCGGTCGCCGCGGAAGTTCGTGAGGATGACGCTGTCGCCGTCCTGCATCCTGCCCACCGGCTCGCCGTCACGCGTGACGACGAAGGGAGGCAGATCCTGATCGATGACGCCGGGGATCTCGGCGCGGAAGGTCTCGATGGCCTCGCGGGCGGAGGAGAAGGAGCGTCCCAGACCGCGGACGTGGGTATCCCAACCGCGCTTGACCATGCCCCAGTCGGCCTTGTAACGGTCCATGGTGATCTTCATGCGGCCGCCGCCGGAGGCGATGGCGCCGTCAAAATCCGCGCCGTTGAGCTCCTTGAAGAGGTTTTCCAGATCGTCCACGTATTCCAGAGCGCTGGTGGCCGGCACGTCGCGTCCGTCCAGAAGGACGTGGGCGCGCACTTTCTTGACGCCCTCTTTTTTGGCCTCGCGGATCAGGGCCTTGAGATGGGAGATGTTGGAATGGACGTTGCCGTCGGAAAGCAGCCCGATGAAATGCATCGCGCTTCCCTTTTCCACGCAGTTCCGGCTCAGTTCCTTCCAGGCTTCGGAGGAGAAGGCCTTGCCGTTTTCGATGGATTCGTTGACGAGCTTGGCGCCCTGAGAATAGATCTGGCCGCAGCCGATGGCGTTGTGCCCGACCTCGGAGTTGCCCATGTCGTCGTCGCTGGGAAGACCGACGGCGGTGCCGTGGGCCTTCAGGCGCACGTTCGGGCATTCCTTCAGAAGGCGGTCGAGGGTCGGCGTATTGGCCAGGGTGACCGCGTCGCCGAGGCCGGTCCTGGAAAAGCCGACGCCGTCCATGACGATCAGAAGTACAGGTTTCATAGATGATCTCCTTTTCGATTCTTTATGCAAAGAACGCGCCGTGAGGGAGGGGAGAAGCGAAGCTCGCCCTTTCCCGGAAAAGCGCGGAGGTTTGCCAGGGCTTATTATATAATACCCCCGGCTTTTTGTCAACCGGGGACGGGCTTTTCCAGCCGGTCTGAAATGCGGACTGAAAAGTGCGGGGCTGTAAGATTTTGTTCAAATCGAACAGAAAGATGAGAAATTTCTCTTGCGCGGGAAAAGGCCGTCTGCTATAATAGAACCGTGACGGAAAGGCGTCAACCAACCATACGGGAAAGGGGAGAAGGGCGTATGGACGACCGCAAGGAGTTTATCCGCGCCTATATTCTGCTTCACGGAAGCGCAAGCATATCCGAACTGAACGGCTTTTTCCCGGACAAATCCGCCATGACGATCAGGCGTGACCTGACCGCCCTGGAGGAGGCGGGGATCCTGATCCGTACCCACGGCGGCGCGCGGATCAACCCGTCTTACGCGGGAAACGAGCCTTTTTTCGACCTGAAGGAGGCAGAGGACTCGGCGGAAAAAAAGATCGTGGCCAAAAAGGCGGCGGAGCTTGCCGCGGGGATGCGCTCGGTCTATCTCGACGCAGGCACCACGGTCACCGCCTTCGCCAGAGAGCTCGACAAGGTGGACGAGATGACGGTGATCACCAACGGCGTCAACATCGCCCACGAGCTTCTCCTGAAGCCCCGGCCTCCCCAGCTGACTCTTCTGGGGGGCACGGTGAACGGGCGGACGCTGGCGGTCTCGGGCGCTCCGGCGCTCCGGCAGATCGCCGAAATGAACGTGGACACCGCCTTCATGAGCACCACCGGTTTTTCTCTGAAGACCGGCTTCACCGGCAACGATCCCGCCGAATGCGAACTGAAGCGCGCGGTGATCCGGAAGGCCAACCGGGTGATCATGCTCATGACCCGCATGAAAAAGCAGCGCAACATGCTTTATACCTTCGCGGAGGCGGCGGACATCGACGTTCTGGTCACCGACGACAAGCCGGAGGAGGGCGTCCTGGAGGCCCTGACCGCGGCGGGCGTCACCGTTCTCTGAGAGCCTGAACCCGTTATTTTCGGGAATACGATCCTGTGATCCAGTTTATTGCCGCAAGGCGGAAAGAGGGAAGACCCATGGCGAAACGAAAGATCCTGACCTTTGACTACGGCGCCACCTCGGGGCGCGCGATCCTTGGCGAATACGAAAACGGAAAACTCACCTGTACCGAGATCCACCGGTTCGAAAACAATCCGGTGGAGGTCACGGGGCATCTCTATTGGGATATCCTGCGCCTGTTCCACGAGCTGAAGCAGGGCCTGATCAAGGCCGCCATCGCCGGCCACCGGGATATCGAGGCGGTGGGCATCGATACCTGGGGCGTGGACTTCGCGCTCCTGGACGAAAACGGCATGATGCTCCAGAATCCCTTCTCCTACCGCGACGTGCTGACCGACGGGGAGCTGGAGCGGATCGATCGGGAGCTTCCCCTGAAGGAGGTCTACGACCGCACCGGGATCCAGCTGATCAAATTCAACACGCTTTTCCAGCTGACCGCCATCCGCAACCGGTATCCCGAGCTTCTGGCCCGGACGAAAAAGCTTCTCTTCATCCCCGATCTCCTGAATTATTTCCTGACCGGGGAGATCTCCTCGGAATTCTCCATCGCCTCCACAAGCTCCATGCTCGGGGCCGGGACCCATGACTGGGACCGGGAGCTTCTGGAAAAAGCGGGGATCGATCCCGCGATCCTGCCGCCGGTGACCCCGCCGGGGAGAAGGCTCGGAAAGATCCTGCCGAAGCTTGCGGAGGAGACCGGCATCTCCTGCGACGTGATCTCGATCTGCGGCCACGACACCGGAAGCGCCTACCTCGCCGTGCCGAAAAAGCCCGGGGAGGAATGCGCGTACCTCTCCTGCGGCACCTGGTCGCTTTTCGGCACCGAGCTCGATCACCCCGTCGTCACCGACGAGGGCTTCGCCTTCAATTATTCCAACGAGGGTGGATGGGACTATTCCACCCGCTTCCTGAAAAACATCATGGGGCTCTGGATCTACGGCGAGATCAAGCGCGAATACGAAAGAAAAGAAGGAAAGCTCGACTACGCCACCCTGGATAAGGAGCTTCTGGCCGCGCCGGCCTTCCGGAGCCTGATCGATCCGGATGCGGAGGAATTCATGTCACCCGGCCGCATGGCCGAAAAGATCCGCGACTTCTGCCGCCGCACCGGCCAGCCCGTGCCCGAGACCCGGGGAGAGCTTCTGCGCACCGCCCAGGAAAGCCTTGCCCTGAAATACCGTTACGCGGTGGAGGGGCTTGAAAAGATCCTCGGAAGAGAATTCGAGACCCTGCGCGTGGTGGGCGGCGGCTGCAACGACAGGATCCTCATGCGCTTCACCGCCTCGGCTCTGGGCCGCGAGGTGATCGCGGGGCCGGTGGAGGCCACCGCCATCGGCAACATGGCCGCGCAGCTTATTACCCTCGGCGAGCTCCGGAACGCGGAGGAGGCACGGGAAGTGATCCGCGCGTCCTTTGAAGAAAAGCATTTCCTGCCCGAGGAGAGGGAGGCCTGGGACGAAGCCTACGCCCGCTTCCTGCCTCTGGTGAAATAATCGGTCGAAAAAGGAGAAATCACCATGAAAGCATACGGCAAAAAGACCTGGCTCATCGGGGACGCCTTCTGGGATTCCCATTCCAACGGCATCTATCCCAGCCACGAATCCATCTGCGTCCTGAATACCTCTGATCGGGACGCCCACATCACCATGACTCTCTTCTTTGAGGACAGGGAGAAGAAGGAGGGCTTCGATTCCTTCTGCGGCGCGGGAAAGACCCATCACATCCGCATGGACAAGATCGTCTCCCGCACCGGCGAAAAGATCCCCCAGGACATGCCCTACGCCGTCCTTCTGGAAAGCGACGTGCCGCTGGTGGCTCAGTACAGCCGCTGCGACACCGCACAGGAGGCCCTGACCTTCATGACCACCATGGCGTACCCCGTGGACGGGGAGTAAAGGGAGGAAATCGATGCGCGTTCTATCCATCGGCAACAGCTTTTCCCAGGACGCCACCTGGTATCTCCACGGCATCGCCTCGGCCGCGGGGCGCGAGATCGAGACCTGGAACCTCTATATCGGCGGCTGCTCGCTCTACCGGCACGCGAAGAATCTCCGGGGAGGACTC
Source organism: Oscillospiraceae bacterium (assembly GCA_902772625.1). GTDB lineage: Bacteria > Bacillota > Clostridia > Oscillospirales > QAMX01 > RUG11797. The sequence continues at coordinate 2,497 of CACYBP010000184.1, read as the reverse complement.
CGGGAATATTCTCTGGAGATCAACGGGCAGGGGACGGCCGAGCAGGTCTCCGTCAACGAGATCGCCGAAAAGGGCGGCTTCGACGCGGTCACCCTGCAGCAGGCCAGCCATTACAGCGGCCTTCCCGAAACCTACGATCCCTTCCTGGAGGAGCTTGCCTCTTATCTCCGGAAGACTCTGCCGGAGGCAAAGCTCTATATCCACGAGACCTGGTCCTACGACCCCGATTCCACACACGACGGCTTTCCCGTCTATGCGATGTCCAGCGAGCTGATGTATGAAAAGCTGGCCGCGGCCTACCGGCGCGCCGCCGAAAAGATCGGCGCGGGCTTCCTGCCGGTGGGGGACGGGATCGAGGCGCTCCGGAAGACCGCGCTTTTCGCCCCGCGCACCGGGAAATACCCGGTCAACCGCGACGGCTTCCATCTCTCGGTGCCCTCGGGACGGATCTTCGCGGGATATATCTGGGCGGAAAGACTTCTCGGACTGGACGTGCGCGGGAACTCCTTCCGGCCGGGCACGGCGGCCCTGTCTCCCGAACCCGAGGCCTGGCGCCTTATGCAGGAAATCGCCCACGAAATTGCGGCAAAGGAAAAATGAGCCTTTTTGCTTGAAAACTCCGGGAACGCCCCGAATCGGGGCGTTCCCGGAATTTTCACCGATCCATTAGCAGAAATAATGTTCTGATTTCATAAATTCCCGCGGGGAGGATGGAGGGAATTTTAGTGGACTTTTGCACGCTGGCGTGTTGCAATCCTTCATGAGGTATTGTATAATAAATCATACCCCGAAAGGAAAGGAAGATCAGAAATGACCTATGTAGAACGTGTACTCAACGACATCATCGCCAAAAACCCGGCGCAGGACGAGTATATCCAGGCCACTACCGAGGTTCTTCATTCCATTGAACCGGTCCTGGACGCCCATCCTGAATACGAGGCCAACGCTCTTCTGGAGCGCCTGACCGAGCCGGAACGCATCATCATCTTCCGTGTTCCGTGGGTGGACGACGCGGGCAAAACGCACGTGAACCGCGGCTTCCGTGTGCAGTATAACAGCGCCATCGGCCCCATCAAGGGCGGGCTTCGGCTTCATCCCTCGGTCAATCTGGGCATCATGAAATTCCTCGGCTTCGAGCAGATCTTCAAAAACTCCCTCACCGGCCTTCCCATCGGCGGCGGCAAGGGCGGCTCGGATTTCGATCCCAAGGGCAAGTCCGACCGGGAGGTCATGGCCTTCTGCCAGAGCTTTATGAACGAGCTTTACCGCCATATCGGCGCGAACGTCGACGTTCCCGCGGGCGATATCGGCGTGGGCGCGCGTGAGATCGGTTATCTCTACGGCCAGTACAAGCGCCTCACCGGCCTTTACGAGGGCGTCCTCACCGGCAAGGGCCTGACCTACGGCGGTTCTCTTGCCAGAAAAGAGGCCACCGGCTACGGCCTGGTGTACTTCGCCGACGAAATGCTGAAGGTGAAAAACGACTCCTTCCAGGGCAAGACGGTCATCGTCTCGGGCTCCGGCAACGTGGCGATCTACGCGGTGGAAAAGGCCACCCAGCTCGGCGCGAAGGTGGTCGCGATGTGCGATTCCACCGGCTGGATCTACGACGCGGAGGGGATCGACCTCGCGGCGGTCAAGGAAATCAAAGAGGTCAAGCGCGGCCGCATCAAGGATTATAAGAACTACCGTCCGAACGCCGAATACCACGACGGCAAGGGCATCTGGACGGTCAAATGCGACATCGCCCTTCCCTGCGCCACCCAGAACGAGCTGACTCTCGAGGATGCCAAGACCCTCGTGAAAAACGGCTGCAAGCTGGTGGCTGAAGGCGCGAACATGCCCACCACCCTGGACGCCACCGAGTATCTCCAGCAAAACGGCGTGAACTTCGCCCCCGGCAAGGCGGCCAACGCGGGAGGCGTGGCCACCAGCGCTCTGGAAATGAGCCAGAACTCCATGCGTCTGTCCTGGAGCTTTGAAGAGGTGGACGAAAAGCTTCACGACATCATGCGGGGCATCCACAAGAACGCCTACGAAGCCGCCAAGACCTACGGGTTCGAGGGCAACTACGTGGTCGGCGCGAACATCGCGGGCTTCCTGAAGGTGGCCGACGCGATGATGGCCCAGGGCGTCTGCTGAAAAAGCGAACAGATACGAAAAACGTCAGGCGGGGGCTTCGTCCGGAGCCCCCGCCCTTTTGAAAAAACGGTGAAAAAAGGCTTGACAAAAGAAAGACGATATGCTATGATAGTCAAGCGTTCGGAAATCACCGGGCGCCGTGAATAAAGATGCGGCCATGGCGGAACTGGCAGACGCGCACGTTTGAGGGGCGTGTGGGCAACCATCCGGGTTCAAGTCCCGGTGGCCGCACCATGAAAGAAACCTGATTTGTCTATCAAATCAGGTTTCTTTCAGTTATATTCGCCTGCGGCGAGTTATATTGCGTTGCAGTTATATTCGCCTGCGGCGAGTTATATTGCGTTGCAGTTATATT
>CACYBP010000183.1 GCA_902772625.1 Oscillospiraceae bacterium | reverse complement strand
GAGGTCTCCAGCGGCGCCACTTTCCTGGTGGGAGCCGCCATGTCCAGCGCGGTCTGCATCCTGGGCATGAAGAGCGCCACCTACGCCAACGTCCGCACCGCCAACAAGGCGCGGGAATCCATGAACATCGGCCAGACCGTCAAGGTCGCCCTCACCGGCGGCAGCATCAGCGGTCTTTCGGTCCAGGCCTTCGGTATGCTGGGGCTGGTCGTGATCATTCTGGTCAGCGGCGGCATCGATCCCGACGCCACCGGACGCGGCCTGCTGGTCAATCTCCCCTGCAACCCCACCATCATGCGCATCACCACCTACTCTCTGGGCTGCTCGGTGGTGGCCATGTTCAACCGCGTCGCCGGCGGCAACTACACCAAGGCCGCCGACATCTCCTCGGATATCCTTGCAAAGCTCCGTCACGACCTGCCTGAGGATGACAGCCGTGTTCCGAACGTCATCGCCGACTTCATCGGCGACAACGTCAACGACATCGCGGGCAACTGCTCCGACCTTCTGGAGAGCTTCGTCGCCACCATGGCCGCGGCCATGATGATCGGCGTGACCCTCTATAAGACCTTCGAGGGCTCGGGCGTGGTCACCAACGATACCTTCCGCGCCACCATCCTCTTCCCCATCGTCCTGGCCGGGTGCGGCCTTGTGGGCTGCCTTCTGGGCCTGGGCTACGCCGCCGTCCGCAAGATGGGCGACAATCCGTCCCGTGAACTGAACCTTTCGTCCTGGATCTCCGCCGGACTGACCGTGGTGCTCGGCTTCTTCGCCTCCATGATCATCTTCAAGAACGTTCCGCTTTACGAAGACTTCCGTCTCGGCTTCTGGTCCCCCTGGCTTTCCGCCACCCTGGGCATCCTGAGCGGCGTGGCCATCGGCGCCATCACCGAGTATTATACCAGCACCGATTTCAAACCCACCCAGAAGCTCGCCGAAATCTCCACCGAAGGAGAGGCCTTCGTCATCACCAAGGGCGACGCCATCGGCTCCCGCTCCTGCCTCCTGCCCATCCTGATCATCGCCATCGCGCTGTTCATCTCGGGTAAGCTCTGCGGCACCTACGGCATCGCCATCGCCGCCCTGGGCATGCTGGCCTTCGTGGGCGCGACGGTCTCCATCGACGCCTTCGGCCCCATCGCCGACAATGCCGGCGGTCTTGCCGAATCCTGCCACCTGGATCCCGAAGTCCGCGTGATCACCGACAAGCTCGACGCCGTGGGCAACACCACCGCCGCCATCGGCAAGGGCTTCGCCATCGGCTCCGCCGCCTTCGCCACGGTTTCCCTGATCACCGCTTACGTGGGAAGCTACGCCGACGGCGCTTCCCCGGTCCTGAACTTCGCCACCTTCACCGTCGTGGCCGGCGGTATCGTGGGCGGCGCTCTGATCGAGTACTTCTCCGCTCTTCTCACCGACAACACCATCGAGGCCGCGCGCGACATGGCCGACGAGGGCGACAAGATCCTTTCGATCCCCGGCGTCCTGGAAGGCAAGGTCAAGCCCGACTACAACAAGATGGTCTCCATCGCCGCGAAGAACGCCATCGGCAAGATGGTGGTCCCCTCGGTCCTGGCTCTGTTCATCCCGGTGGTGGGCGGCTTCCTCTTCGGCGTGGAATTCGTCGGCGGTATCCTCGTCGGCGCCACCATCGTGGCCATCCCCCGCGCCATCTTCATGGGCAACTCCGGCGGCGCCTTCGACAACGCGAAGAAATACGTGGAGTCCGGCCGTCTGAAGGGCCACGGCAAGGGCACGGCGGCGCACAAAGCCACCGTCACCGGCGACACCGTGGGCGATACCAGAAAGGACGTCGTGGGCGTCGCTCTGGATATCTTCATCAAGACCATGTCCACCGTTGCCAACACCCTCGCCGCCGTCATCCGGCAGTTCACCCTGATCAAGTAAGGATCCAAAAAGCGTCCGCGCCGCGGGAGATTTCTCCCGCGGCGCTTTCTTCTTGCGCCAGAATGAAAAAGCGCGTATAATAAGAAAAAACCGGAAAGGACGCGGCGTCATGGCCCTGAACACCACCCTCTGTTATCTGGAAAAGGACGGAAGCTATCTCATGCTTCATCGCACCAAAAAGAAAAACGATCTGAATTCCGGCAAGTGGATCGGGGTCGGCGGCCGGTTCGAGCCGGGCGAATCCCCCGACGACTGCCTTATAAGAGAGGTCCGGGAGGAGACCGGCTTCCGCCTTCATTCCCGCCGGTTCCGGGGGATCGTGACCTTCGATTCCGACGACGCCCCCGAGACCGAGTACATGTTTTTATTCACCTCAGACGACTTCTCAGGGGAGGAGACCGTCTGCGACGAGGGCGACCTCCGCTGGGTCCGGAAAGAGGAGATCGGATCGCTTCCCCTCTGGGAGGGCGACCGGGTGTTCCTCCGGCTGCTGTTTGAAGACGCGCCGTTTTTCTCCCTGAAGCTTACTTACCGGGGAGGAAAACTCGAAAAAGTCCTTCTGGACGGGAGGGAATACGATGGATAATGATGAAAAGCTCTCCTCCGCGACGCCCTGCGAGGAATGCCAGTATTTTGAATACGACGACCTTTCGGACGAGGAGATCTGCACCCTGTCCCTGGACGAGGACGAATACGTGGCCTTCATGAACCGGAAGAGCCGCGGGTGCCCGTATTTCCGCTCCGGACGGGAATACGACACGGTGAAAAAGCAGAACGAGCTTCCCGGGCTGGAATAGAGAACGGCCGGGGAAGGAAGCGCTTCGCAGGGAAGCGCCTTTCTTCACGGTCATAACCGACCGCGCAAAACACAAAACACAGCGACAAAAGACAGGCGTGACCGTCGTTATGGCGGTCACGCCTGTTTCTATGCTTTTTCGTATGCTTTTCTGTCGTTGGGAGAAAGCCGCCGTCCGATCAAAGCGCCGTTTTCCGGGCGGATGGCCCCCGTCCTTCCGGGAAGCGCGGAGGCGCGGCAAGAAAAGCGCATGCGCGCGCCGCGCGGAGCGGGCCTTGCCGGCGCCGACGCGGGGAAGGCCCCCTCACCCCTGTTCCGCAAGGTAGATCGACACGCGGTTCTGGATATACTCTGCGGCCTTTTCCGCGGTAATCTCGCCCGCGAAATAACGGGCGGCCTCTTCCCGGATCACGTTCTGGATATCCGTTTCCATCGCCCCGCCGTAGTGGTCCGCAGCCCGGAATACGGCAAGAGACCTTTCCGCTCTTCTTTTCAGGCTTTCCTCGGTGATTTCCTCCTCCGTTACGATCAGGTCTTTCATTTCAAGCGTCTCACGGGTCCCCTTTTCCACCATTTCCCGATAGGCCTCGGTGTTGACCGGGATCCCGATCCAGAAGCGTTCGCACATGGCGATCTGCGTTTCGGGAGAAAGGAGCCATGAAAGAAACGCGGCCGCGGAGGATTTGGCCCGGCTTCCCTTCAGCACGGCATAGAGCGTCCCCGGATCCAGCGCGTATCCGGCGTCTTTCTGATAAGGTGCGGGAAAGATCCGTCCTGCAAGCCCGTATTCTGAATACGGCTTTCCAGACCCGTTCACTTCATACTCATATCCAGACACGTCTCTGCCGTAAGCATCCATGGTATAGCAGGGATCGAAGAGGACTTTTCTGTTTTGCGGAGCATTTGCCGTCACAGTATCCTGATCCGGAGCATACCGGTTGCAAAGCGAGAGTAAAAGAAGGAATTCCTCGTCCTCAAACCGGCAGACCCCTTTCTCCCTGTCGACCCACGCCGATATGCCGTGACGCAGGAAATTGTCCAGCGCGATCTCTTTGGTATGAACCATATAGAAATCCTGCTCCGTCAGCCCGTCCAGCGTCCCGATCAGATCCCGCATATCCTCGAACCGATCGCCCTTCCCGTCCAGAACGGTCGAGGGAAGCATCATCCCTTTCACCGAAACGGTGTCGGGGATCATGTAACAGGCCCCGCCGACGCTTCCCGCTTTGACGACGTTGGGAAAGAGCGTTCCGTCCGTCGTCGCCCCGTTCAGGATCGCGTCCAGCGGCTCCAGAAGGGAGCGCGACGCATACTTTTCCAGGACGCCCGCGTCCGGCGTCGCCACCATGTCGATCTCTCCCGAGAGCACGGCGAGGTTCAGTTTTTCGGAGTCTTCGTATCTGCGGAGCACAATCTTCTCCTCGGAAACGAGGTTATACCGTTCGATCGCTTCTTCCGTTGCGGGAGGAAGAAAGAGCAGCCCAATCACCACGCTCTTCCGGGCGTCTTCCCCGTTTTCCGGCGCCTCGCTGCCGACGGAGAGCTCACCTTCTCCTCCGCAGGAGGCAAAAACCATCCCAAGCATCAATATCGCAAAAGAGAACGCTGAAATCCGTCTGATTCTTCTCATCGACAGAGACCTCCTTTTCTCCGTGTTTCTTCGCGTCAACCGGTGCTTGCGATCCGGAGGTTAAGTCCCAGTTCCTCCGTGTACTCCGCGATAAAGCCCTCCAGATAAGGGATCCAGTCGGGCCAGGTCCCGTCCTTATAGTACGGCGGTTTTTCAGGGAGTCCTTTCATCCTTTCCTCATACCGGTAAAGAAGCGACTGGGCGATCTCTTTGTCGCAATAATACTCCCACCACTCCGAGCCCTCTTCATAGGTCTCCTTTGCCGTCTCCCAGCGCTCCCTGTTTTCTTCCCCAAGGGTGCGGAGGTCTATCAGCTCGGCGATCGACAGGAGCAGGTTTTCGGAGGTCGGCGGAAGCCGGTCCGCCTCCTTTGCGTATTCTTCCCACCGGTCGGCGATCTCTTCGCATTCCGTTTTGTCCTTTATGCCGGCCGCAGCCCACAGGCGCGCCCCGGATTTCCATACCGGACAGCCGCCGGGATACTTTGGCTTGTCCCCTTTCCGCATGGTCTCCTGTCCCTCCTTCGAGAAGAGCCAGGAAAGGAACGCGAAGGCGTCCGACAGGTTTTCCGCCTTTTCCGGGACGGCGAGCGACGCCGTCCGGATCAAAAATCCTTTGTTCTCCCGGATCGGAAACGGGATCAGTCGGGCCTCCGAACCGTACTTTGAATAGGATTCTCCGTCATTTTCGTAGAAGTGTTCGAGGGGTTCGATCCCGGCGTATCCTCTTCCAAGCTGAAACAGAGGCTGGACAGGCACTTCCTCCGTCAGAAAGGTGAATTTTTCCGCGTCGGTCTCGGCTCTCCTGACAAGGGACGCGAAATCGCCGAAGGGGCGCTCGAGGTCGATCTCGCCCTTTTCCCAATCGAGCGCGGCGTCCAAAACGCTTTCAAGCTGGCTCCGGTCGATCCCGCTCGACCGGTATCCTTCCTCCAAGCCGTCGTAGAGCGCAAAAAGCTCTTCCATATTGTGCGGCGCGCCTCCCCTGTCCGCGATCGCCTTCTCGGGAAGGCATACCTCTTCCGCAAGAAGAAAATGCGGGACCGCGATCAGGAGGCGTCCGTTGATCCTTCCGCTTTCCAGAATATTGTCGAAGTATTCTCCCGTGCCGAGAAGACCTCCCAGCACCGGTTCCAATTCCCGAAGGCTTCCCTCATGAGCGAGGATCAGGTTCACCAGATCGTTCCCCGCGATCAGATCGACCTCCCCGCTTCTCGCCGCGTCGATCATCTCCCTGTCGCTCACGTATTCCCGGATCTCGATCCGGACTCCGGAGACGAGTGCGTAATCTTGCAAAAGTGCTGTGGAAACGGATGTTCCGAAGGATACCTTCATGATTCCGATCGTAAGTTCACCGGAAGACGTTGCAGAATCAAGGCCCTCTTCACTTTCGATTTTCGTACGGTCTATCGTGTTTTCCTGGAAATCATTCGTATCGTTTTCCTCCTGTACCGCCGTACAGGAGGAAAACAATACAAAGACAATGACTGTGAAAAAGATCGCTATATAGCAACCTCTCACGCGGAATGTCGGTTTCATTATCCATTCACCTGCGTAATATATGTATTGTCAATGATATACCCTGTTTTCCCAACGTGAGTCCCGGTGCGAACACGCACATAACTCATATCGCTTCCGCTGACAACGCTGAGTATTTGAACATAGACTCCACTGCTGACGGAGCAAACAACCGACGAACCGGCAACCGGCTGACTTCTGATATACAAAGTCGTTGCCGTAACCCGGTATATAAATATACGTTGCCGTTTTGACCTTGTGGCTTTTTGTCATGGGAACAATCTTTGTGTTCTGCGCATAGCCGTAGTACGAGCTGTTATACGAAACATAGGTAAAGCTG
>CACYBP010000182.1 GCA_902772625.1 Oscillospiraceae bacterium | reverse complement strand
GTCACCACGTGGGAAAGATCCACCCCTACGGATCCGAGATACTCCCGGACGAAAGAGGCGAAGCCGTCGTCGCCGGTCTTGATGACCAGAGCCGGGGAAAGCCCCATTTTGGAAAGATCCGCCGCGGCGTTGGCGGCGCAGCCTCCCACGTGCATGGATACCGAACTCACGTGAGCCGCCACTCCCGCGGGGGGCAGAGCGGCCACCGGACGGGTGATCACGTCCACCGTGACGATGCCGACGCAGAGTATTTTTTTCATAGCTTCCTCCTTGCCTCCGGATCGATTCGCTCTTTGGATCCCGTAAAGGGAGCGGAAGACGGCGTTTTTCCGGGGATGATAAAAACCGCAAGGCCGGTTTCCCGGCCTTGGAGGTCAGTCAAGCGAGTCGCGGATCTGGACCGGAAGGCTGACGCTCCGGCAGACCGTATTGTCTTCAAAAAGCACGTCGGACGAATCAGAAATCGCCGCCGGCGTGCGGTCGTCGTCGTCCGAAGCGGCCAGGGGGTTGATCGCCCGGCCGGAGAAGGGATCGGAGGACGCGCGGGGACCGAAGTCGTTCCCCCTCACCGTAAGCCCCCGGACTCCCGAGACCGAGAGGGCGAGAGAGGAAAAACGCCCCGCGATCCGGTTCCCTTCGATCAGAATATCGCTTGCGGGAAGGGTGGCCTTGTCCCCGTCCCGGGAGGCGCCGCCGGTGACCGTGACGGGACTGTAGAGCGAAAGCTGGGAGGAGGGGAAGAAAAGGCCGGTGCCGGAGAGAAGATTGTCGCGGATCTCAAGTCCCGCGGCGAAACCGCTTTCGCCCCAGTCGCCCTCGATCTCGGGGCTCACCAGGATCGCGGCCATGCCGCAGGCTTCCACCGTGTTTCCCTCCACCGTTCCCGCCGCCTTGACAAGGATCCCGCGGGAGCGGATCTTGGCGATGTAGTTGTTCCGGAAAACAAAGCCGGAAGACGAAGCCGACAGGTTTTCGGCCAGGATCTCTTCTCCCGCCAGACGGGAGGCGCTTTCGGGAAGGAAATCGAGATTGACCCGGCAGGAGCCGGAGGAGGAATCCTGGGAAGCCTTGCCGGTGGCAAGCAGCGTCCCGGAGGCGGTGACGAGCCGGATCTGATCGCCCTTGCGGAAGGGCGTTTCGTATTCGCCGCCGGTGAAGGAGGTGAAGGTCATGGTCTTTTCAGAGGGGAGATAGGAGACGACGCGGGCGTAGCGGCCGTGGATATTGGTGCCGTCGTCGGTCATCTTTTCAAACCAGCAGTTGGTGATCACGGGGCCGGAACGGGCGCCGACGACGTGGGTGGCGTCGCAGGTGGAAATCAGCCGCTCCTCGCTTCCGCCCTCGGGCACCGGGCCCGGGGTGATCTTCAGACGGTTCAGAACGGTGCCGCCCTCCGAAAGAGCGTCCATCACGCCGAACATCGCCCCGGAATAGATGGTCACGTCCTCGTACACCACGTCCCGGCAGGAATAGAAGGCATTGACGTGATTCCCCTTCATGCGGAAGATCACCTTGTCGCCCTTGGCGACCCGGGCGAGGTCGCTTCCGCTGACGCGGAACGCGCCGTCCTCCCGCGCCTCGCGGGCGTAGATCGAAAGATCGGCGTAGGGATAATCAAAGCCCGGGCGGAAGGCCTCGGCCGCGCCTTCGGGATCAAAGCGATCGGGATCGGCGATATCGGAGGTGTAGCCCTCGTCGGGCTTCCAGATAAAGTGATCGACCGCGGCCTCCGTAACGGTGCCCTGGGCGAAGGGGGTCTCCCGGTAATCGGTGGTCAGCCCCGCGATATGGATATTCGTGCAGCCGTTCAGAAGAAACCCCGTCACGCCGGTGTCCTCGAACACCAGAAGCACGCCGTAGGCGAAGAGCCGGAAATCGCGAAGCCCCTCGAAGGTGAAATGCGCGCCGCCCGAGGAGGAGACCGAGTAGGCTCCCGGCGGCAGGATCAGGGTGCCGCCGTCCACGGCGTTTTCCTTCACGTAGTCCGAAAGGCGGCGGGTGGAGCTTCCCACCCGGATGCCGTCGGAGGGGACGTATCCCAGAAAACGGTCGTTTTTCACCGGCGGCAGAAGCGAAAGATCGGCTCCCGCGCCGCTTTTCCCGGCCCCCGGGATATCCGAGCCGTAGGCGCTCGACTCCTCGGAAGAAAGGATCGCGTCCTGATACCCGGAATTCCCGGTCAGAAGGAGCATATCGCTCCGGAGGGCCGAGACCGGGGTGGAAAGCCTTGAAAAATGGTTTTCAGACAGGGTGACGTACCGGCAGTCCTCCATCGTGACCGGGGAGGAAAGACGGTTGAGAAGCAGAACGCTGTTGGTGACGTCGGAAAGCCTGACCTCGCCCTCCAGAATGCTCTTGGCGATCAGGACGTCCCTGGAGGAGGAGACGGTCAGAACCCCCGACACGTAGGAATTCTCCAGAATGGAGGAAGAGGAAAGCCGGAGATCGCCCTGGATCGAGCAGTTGACGAAAAGCGAGGAGGAAAGATCCTCCGCCGGACCGACCACGTTGAGGCTTCTGAGGGTGACCAGGGCCGCGCCTTCCTCGATCCTGACCCCGATGCCGTCCAGCGCCAGCGATTCCACCGTGACCGAGGAGGCCCGGATGATCAGCGTGCCCTCTCCGCGGATGGTGGTGCCCTGGAAATTCAGGGTGCGGCCGGCGTACTCTTCGCCGATAAAGAGGTCTCCCGCGGCCTCGTAAACGCCCCCCACCGTCACGTCGTCGAAAGAAGAGATTCTTTCGGCGCTGTCACCGGTATCCGGGGAGGGAAAGTCGTCCGTGGGCCCCGGATCGGAGGTCCAGGACGCGGGCACGCCGTTTTCCCGGCAGGCCGAAAGGCCTGTCGGCAGGACGAGCAGAGCCGCCAGCAGCAGAAGAAGCGGCCTCTTGATGCGATCCATAAGCAATTCACCTGCTTTTTTTCTCGTGTTCCGGGAAACACTCCGGACGAAGGGCACGGCGGAGGGGAAAATCGAAAAACAGAAAATCGGAAAGGATACCGCGGTTTTCCGCAATATCCTTTCCGGGTACAGGCTGATTCAGATGGCGGAGAGGGCTCCGGTGGGGGGATCGACCCTGACGCGGGAGATATCGGCGCCCACGGCGCGCAGTTTTCCCACGATATCCTCGTAGCCGCGCTCCACGTAGACCACGTCCTCGATCTCGGTGGTGCCCCTGGCGGCGAGACCCGCCACGATCATGGCGGCTCCGGCGCGCAGGTCGCAGGCGCGTACCACCGCCCCGGTGAGCTCCTTCACCGGCTCGATGGTGGCGACCTTGCCGTCCACGTGGATCCGGGCGCCCATGCGCTTGAGCTCGCTGGTATATTTGAACCGGCTGACGAAAATGCTCTCGGTGACGGTGCTCGGCCGGTCCGCCAGACACAGCATCGCCGCGAACTGCGGCTGCATATCGGTGGGGAAGCCCGGGTATTCCAGGGTCTTCACGTTGGTGCGGCGAAGCTTGCCGGTGCGGGTGACGCGGATCGAATCGTCGAATTCCTCCACGGTGACGCCGGCCTCGCGCAGCTTGACGGTGATGGACTCCAGATGCTTGGGAATGACGCCGGTGATGGTCAGATCCCCGCCGGTGGCGGCGGCGATGACCATGTAGGTCCCGGCCTCGATCTGATCGGGGATGATGGCGTAGGAGCAGGAGTGAAGCGATTTCACCCCGCGGATCTTGATGACATTGGTGCCCGCGCCGCGGATGTCGGCGCCCATGGAGTTCAGGAAGTTGGCCACGTCCACGATGTGCGGCTCGCGCGCGCAGTTTTCCAGAATCGTGGTCCCCTCGGCCAGGGTCGCGCCCAGCATGGCGTTGATGGTGCCACCCACGGTGATGACGTCGAAATAGATGTGCGCCCCGTGCAGCTTTCCGTCCGGAGTCTCGGCGGTGATGACGCCGCCCTTTACCTCGATGGTGGCGCCCATGGCCTCGAAGGCCTTGATGTGCTGGTCGATGGGCCTGTCCCCGAAATCGCACCCGCCGGGCAGCGAGACCAGAGCCTTGCCGAACCGGGAGAGCAGAGCGCCCAGCAGATAATAGGAGGCGCGCATGTTGCGCATGTGCTCGAAGGGGGGATTGCCGGTGTAGACCGAGGAGGCGTTGATCTCAAAAGCGTGATCGTTCAGAGTTTTGACCGAAACGCCCATTTCCCGGAAAATGTCGAACCACAGAAGCACGTCCCGGATACAGGGGATGTTTTCGATGCGGATCGGTTCTCCGCACATGATGGCGGCGGGCAGGATGCCGTCGGCCGCGTTTTTGAAGCCGCTTACGGCCACGGTGCCCCGGAGGACGTTCCCTCCGTTGATGACGTATTTATACAAAATCAGGTCCCTCTTTCGTATCGGGCGGGAGATCCCGGAAAGCGTTTTTGCGCACGAAAACCGTTCGCGGGCGCGCTTGCGCCGCGAAGGGTCGGAAAAACGCCGGATCTCCGTTTTTTGAAAAAGCTGCCGGATCAGATCAGGCCCCCGTCTTCTTTCCCGGACCGGATGATTCGCGAAAGGACGGACGGATAGGGCTGAGGGTATTATACCATAACCTTAGTTCCCTGTCAATCCTTGTCCCGGAGACGGGCCTCCGGGTCTGCTTTCCGGGCTTTTTCCTCAAAAACAGGCGGGAAATTGACAGAAGCCCGTTTCTCGGGTATAATAAGAAAGCGACGTGTCCGGAAAAAGCTCCGGGCGCGTCCCGGTCACGGCTTTGAAAAGCCGGAGGGACCGAATCGAACCCGGGGAGGACCGAAGACATGGTGGATATCGCCGTTGCCGGAATGGACAAGTATTTCGGCGACACCCCCATATTGTTGGACATCAGCTTTGAAATATACGAAGGAAGACACGCGGGGCTCGTGGGGAAAAACGGATCGGGCAAGACCACGCTTTTCCGCGTGCTCACAGGCGAATACGGCTTTGACAAGGGGACCGTGGTGATCCCGGCGTCGAAAAAGCTGGGGATCCTGGACCAGACGCCGAAGTTTTCCCCCGGCGACACGGTGGAGGACGTGCTGCGCTCGGCCTTTTACGAGGCGGACCGCCTTGCCCGGGAGATGAAAGATTGCGAGGAAGCCATGGCCCGGGGGGAACCCTACGCCGTCCGGCGCTACGGGGAGCTTTCGGTGGCCTACGAGCTGGCCGGCGGGTACGAGACCGAGACCGATCTCAACCGCGTGTGCCAGGGCCTCGGCATCGGGAAAGACATGCGGGAAAAGCGCTTCGCGGTGCTTTCCGGCGGGGAGCAGACCCGGGTGAACCTCGCGCGGCTGATCCTGGAGCGGACCGACATCCTGCTTCTGGACGAGCCCACCAACCATCTGGATCTTTCGTCGATCCGCTGGCTGGAGGATTTTCTCATCGGCTACAAGGGCACGGTGATGGTGGTGTCCCACGACCGGTATTTCCTCGACCGGGTCACCGATATGACCGTGGAGATCGAAAATCTCCATAACGAGGTCTACGACGGCAACTACTCCTTCTACGCCGAAAGCAAGGAGGAACGGCTCGCGCTTCAGGCGAAGCAGTACGAAAGGGAGCAGAAGGAGATCTCCCGCCTGGAATTCACGGCCAAGCGGATGCACGGCTGGGGCATGGGCAACAGCAAGATGATGAAGCGGGCGAAGGCCCTGGAAAAGCGCATCGAAAAGATGCGGGAAAACGCCGTGGAGCGCGTCTCAAAGGAGAAGACCCTCGGCGGCGCCTTCCGGGAAAGCGACCGGTCGGGAAACGACGTGTGCTACATCCGCGATCTCCGGAAGCATTACGGCGAGAAGACCCTTTTCTCGGGCGTGAGCTTCGATATCAAAAAAGACGAAAGCATCGCCCTGATCGGCGACAACGGCTCGGGCAAGACAACCTTTCTCCGGATCCTTCTGGGTGAGGAGGAGGCCGACGAAGGCCGCATCCGCTGGGGCAGCAACGTCCACGCCGCCTATCTTCCCCAGAAGGTCAGCTTTCTGAACGAATACAATTCGGTCCTGGAGGAGACTATGGCCGCCCTGGGCGTCAGCGCGGCCTCGGCCCGGAACAGGCTCGGCACCTATCACTTCGTCGGGGAGGACGTCTTCAAGATGGTGGGCGATCTCTCGGGCGGCGAAAGGAGCCGGCTCCGCCTGTGCATCCTGATGTACGCGGAGGTCAACCTTCTGATCCTGGACGAGCCTACCAACCACCTGGACATCGCCTCCTGCGAATGGATGGAGGAGGCCATCGAAAACTACGAGGGGACGCTGCTATTCGTGTCCCACGACCGGTATTTCATCAACCGGTTCGCGACCCGGATCCTGGAGCTTCACGACGGCGAGCTTTCGGATTTCCCCGGCACCTTCGAAGAGTACACCCTCGCTCAGGAAAAGAAGGAGCGGGAGGCGAAGACCCTGCCGCCTCCGCCCGTGGAAAAGGCCGAAAAGCCCCGGAAAAAGGACGATCTCTATGAAAAAGAGCGGGAGCGCCGGGCGGCGAAGAAAAAGGCCAACGCCCTGGAGCGGAGCATCGCCCTCCTGGAGGAGGAGATCGCCGGGATCGACGGGGCCATCGCCGAGAACGCGTCGGATCACGAAAAGCTCCTGCCGCTTCTGGAGGAGCGCACCCGAAAGCAGGAGGAGCTGGACGCCCGGTACGAGGAATGGACCCTGGCGTCCGAGGCCGCGGAGGAGTAAGACGGCCGGATACGGCATGGAAGCAGGCGCGCCCCGCGTGAAAAGCGGGGCGCGCTTTTGATAAAATTTTTTTCCGGGCGAAACCTTTCGCTCTTTTTTTGCGGGAATAGGGGTGAAGGGCGGAAAGCGATCCCGAAAACGCCCGGGGAAGAAAAAGCGAGGGGGAAAAGAACGATGGAGGACCGGGAGATCGTCGGCTTGTATTTCGCACGGGACGAGCGCGCCCTGTCAGAAACCGACGGAAAATACCGGAAGGCGCTTCTCAGCGTGGCCGAAAACGTGCTGGGAAATCCGGAGGACGGGGAGGAAAGTCTTTCCGACGCCTATCTGAAGGCGTGGAACTCGATCCCGCCCCAGAAGCCGGAGAATCTGCTCGGCTATCTCTGCCGGCTGGTGCGCGCCGCCTCCATCGACCTCTGGCGGAAGAGAAAAAGCGAAAAGCGCGGAGGCGGCGTCTACGATCTGGCTCTGGACGAGCTGGAGGAGGCGGTCGGCGGGGGCGACGACGCCTGGGAGGCGGTGAAGGCAAAGGACCTTGCGGCCTCGGTGGACCGGTATCTGGCCACCCGTTCCAGAACCGCGCGGGAGGTGTTCCTCTGCCGCTATTTCTTCGCCGATTCGATCCGCGAGATCGCGTCGTACACGGGCTTCGGGGAGGCCCGCATCAAGAGCATGCTCCACCGCACCCGGGAGGGCCTCCGGGAGCATCTCAGGAAAGAAGGATACGAAGTATGAAAAAGGACAAGCTTTCGGACGCCGTCGGCATGACCGGCGAGAAATTCCTCCTGGAGGCGCTCGAACGGCGCGAAGGGAAAAGAAGAAGCGCGAAAAAGCTCTGGATCGCGGGGATCTCCCTGGCGGCGGCGCTGGCGCTGATCGTGGGGGCGGCCTTCTCGCCCGCGATGCGCTTATGGGGAAAGCGCGGGGAAGAGGGGACCGGAGAGAACGGGAATGAGAGTGAAAGTGAAAGCGCGCCCCTCCCGCCCGAGACCTCGGTGACCCTGGAGAATCCGGATTTCGCCGTGCTGGCGTCCCCGGGAAAGACCGTGTCCGAAGCCTATCCCGGCCGCGCGGCCGATTTCAACGGCACCGCGGGAGAGGCCTGGCGCGCCGAGCGGGAGGCTGAGGAAGCTCTGGAGGAGGCGACGGTGCCGCTGGTGCGGGACTTCTACAAAAAGCTCCTCTCCTCGGAGCTCATGACCGGCGGAAAGGGAGAGGACCGGGCCGTGGCGCCCACGAATCTCTATCTCGCTCTGGGCATGCTCGCGGAATGCGCGGGCGGGGAAAGCCGGGAAGAGCTTCTCGCGCTTCTCGGCTGCGGAGAGATCGCCGAGGCGCGGGAGCGCGCGTCCTCTCTCCGCCGGGCCACCGCCCGGGACGACGGCATGAAGCTTTCGCTTCCCGCCGCCTCTCTCTGGCTTCAGAAGGGCGGAAGCTATGACGGCGCGACCCTCCGGGAGATCGAAAAGAGCTATTTCGCCTCGGCCTATGCGGGCGAACTGACCGGAGACGAGATGGAAAAGGCCTATGCCGACTGGGTCCGGGAGAACACCCTGGGCATTCTCGGGGAGGACGCCGGGAAGAGTCCCTTCACCCCGGACACCGTGATGGCGCTGGCGGCGACGGCTCTCTATCAGAACGAATGGGGCGCCGATTTCGATCCCATCGGGGAGGCGGCCTTTCACACGCCGGAGGGGGAGAGCACGGCCGCGTTTCTGACCAAGACCTACGACACCTGGGTCTATACCGGAAAAGGCTTCACCGCCGCGGCGGCCGAGCTGTGCGAGGGCGATCTGGTCTGGTTTTTCCTCCCCGACGGGGGAACCAATCCCGAAGAGCTCTGGGCCTCGGGGGAGATCGTCGGGCTGATGACCGATCCCGCCGTCCGGGAAAAAGGCGAATACGCCCATCTCACTCTGGAATTCCCGGAATTCACTGCCGCCTCCGATCTCGATCTTGCCGAAAGCCTGAAAGGACTCGGCGTAAACAAGATCTTCTCCTCCTCTGAAAGCGACTTTTCGTCCCTGACCGACCGGGAAGGCCTCGTTCTCACCGCGGCGCGCCACGCCTCGCGCGTGAAGGCCGACGCCAGGGGCATCGTCGCCGCCGCCCTCACCGGTCTTTCGGTGGGCGGGGAAGGCGCGACAGAACTCAGGGAGATCACCCTGCGTCTCGACCGTCCCTTCGCCTTCGGCATCGCGGGAAGGTGCGGCGCCCTGTATTTCGCGGGCACGGTATATGATCCCGCGGCCTGAGAAGAAAAGAACTCCGGAAAGCGCATACGCGCCCCGGGCGGTCATTCCGC
>CACYBP010000181.1 GCA_902772625.1 Oscillospiraceae bacterium | reverse complement strand
TACTCCCGGAAGGGCAGGAAGGTCAGATTGGCTTCCTTTCCGTACCAGGAGGCGACCTCCTCGGCGTAGCCGCGGAGGGTGACAGCCCGGGCGGAGGCGGCGTGGAAATCCTGGCCGAAGGCGGGCTTTCCGACGCGGATGGCCGCGTCGATGATCCCGGCCACGTCCTTGGCGTGCACGTGGTGAAGGGTCTCAAGGCCGAAATTCGGGAGAAGCACCTCGCGCCCGTCGCGCAGATCCTCGAAGATGCGGCGGTTGGTGTTTCCCTGGGGATTGATCACGTCGTGGAAGGGGGCGACGATGTGACCGGGATGGACGATGGTGCCGGGAAAGCCCTCTTCCTTCCAGAGTCTTCGGAGCGAATCTGACATGGCGAGCTTCTGGAGCCCGTATTCGCCTTCGGGGTTGCGGAATTCCTCCTCGGTCACCGGGACGACAAGACTGGGGCCGTGGTACCAGAGGCTGCCGCAGGCCACGTAATGGGATAGCTCGCCCTTTACGCGTCCGATAAGGTCCAGCATGTCCTGATTCCTGAAGCAGATCATATCCACGATGACGTCGCTTTTGAGAGAGGCAATTTTGGATGCGAATTCAGGATCCGTACGGTCCAGCGTGACGTCTCTCACCTCGCGAAGCTCGGGAGAATCGAGATAATAAGCGGTCTTTCCGCGGGAAACCGCGGCCACCTCGTGTCCCTCCCGGACGAGGAGAGGGAGAAGATAATTGGCAACTTTGCCTTTTCCGCCGATCACGGTGACTTTCATAAGCGCTGTTCCTTTCTTTTTTCTTTCATTGTATCCAAGCCCCGGGGCTTTGTCAAGCGCTTTTCGGGCCGCTTTTGCTTGACAAGCGGCGGCAAAACGCTTATACTGTTACCGGTTCCCAAAACGATAAAGGAGGACGAACCCGTGCGAAGTGAATATATGCATCCGGCGGATCAGCTTCTTGCCGTCATGCAGCGCATCTACGACCGCAAAATGACCACCACCTCCGGCGGAAACCTTTCCATCAGGGACGCCGAGGGAAATATCTGGATCACACCGGCGTCCATCGACAAGGGCACTCTGACCAGACGGGATATCGTCTGCGTGAAGCCCTCGGGCGAGATCGTCGGCATCCACAAGCCTTCCTCCGAATTGCCCTTCCACGCCTCGGTCTACCGTCAGAGACCCGACCTGAACGCGGTACTGCACGCGCACCCGCCGGGACTGGTGGCCTTCTCCATCGTGCGTACCATGCCGCGGCTGGATCTGGTGCCCGCGGTGGGCAAGATCGTCGGAAAAACCGCGCTTTCTGATTACGCCGTCCCCGGCTCCGAAAAGCTGGGAGAAAACATCTCTCTCTATTTCAATCAGGGATACAACGTGGTGTTCCTGGAAAACCACGGCGTCTGCATCGGCGACAAGTCGATTTTCGCGGCTTTCCAGAAATTTGAGACCATCGAATACGCCTCCCGCCTGGAGATCGAGGCGCGCCGTCTCGGTTCGGTCCGCCCGATCCCGGAGGAGCTTCTTTCGGAGACCCGGAAGGAGGGAAAGACGCTTCCCGCGTTCCGTCCGGAGACCCGGAGCGACGCCGAGCTTTCGGCCCGGCGCGACCTGATCCCCTTCATTCACAGAGCGTACGACCAGGGGCTCGTGATCTCCTCCTTCGGCTCCTTCTCCTGCCGTCTGCCGGACGGCGGGATCCTCATCACCCCGGCCGGGGCCGACCGGCGCTATCTTGCCCCCGAGGATCTGGTACTGGTGAAGGACGGCGCGTGCGAAGAGGGGAAAACGCCCTCGGCGTCCCTGCCCTTCCACGAGGCGGTTTATAAAAAGCACGCCGGCGTGAACGCCGTGATCCTGGCAAAGCCCAAGAATCTCATGGCCTTTGCCGTGACCGATCAGGTGTTCGACGCGCGCACCATTCCCGAAAGCTATCTGCTTCTCCGGGACATCAAAAAGCTTCCGCTGGAGACCCTTTACCGGGATCCTGAGGGCGCCGCGGCCGAGATATCGAATCCCGTGCCCGCGCTGATCTTTGAAAACGACTCCATCGCCGTCACCGGAGAAACGCCGCTGAAGGCCTTTGACCGGCTGGAGGTGGCCGACGCCACGGCGCATTCCATCCTGCTTTCCCGTCCGCTGGGGGATATCGTACATATCCATCCCGAAGAGGTGGAGGAGATCAAGCGGGTGTTCAATCTCACCGACTGAGGAGACCCATCGGCCATGTTTACGTGTCCGGTCTGCAGGGCGAGGCTCTTTCCGCAAGGGAAGAGCCTTGTCTGTGAACAAAGGCATACCTTCGATATCGCGCGGGAGGGGTACGTGAACCTGCTTCCCGTGCAGAAAAAACACGCAAAGGATCCGGGGGACACCCGGGAAATGGTGGACGCCCGGCGCCTTTTTCTGGAGCGCGGCTTTTACGAGCCCTTCCGCGAGACCGCCGGAGAAGTGATGCGTTCGGTCGCCGCCCCGGGAGGCGTCTTCCTGGACGCCGGATGCGGGGAAGGATACTATACCCGGGTCCTCGCGGAGGGGATGCGAAGCTATGCCTTCGACATCTCGAAAAGCGCGGTGCGCGCCGCGGCAAAGCGCGACGGGCATACTCTTTACGCCGTGGCGGGCTCCTACGATATCCCCTTCGGGACAGGGGAGGCCGATTTCCTCACGGCGATCTTTTCGCCCATCGCGGCGGAGGAGTTTCGGCGGGTGGTGCGCCCCGGCGGGTACCTCATGATCGCGGTGCCCACCGAGAGACATCTCTTCGGCCTGAAAAAGCTTTTATACGATTCGCCCTACGAAAACGAGTACCGGGAGACCGATTATCCCGGCTTTCAAAGGCTCCGGCGCGTGCGGCGCGAGGGCGTGCTCGAGACCCGGGAAAACGAGGTGATCCGGGCGCTTTTCGCCATGACGCCCTATTTCTGGAAATCCCCGAGGGAGGCGAGCCTGCGCGCGGCGGAGGCGGAAAGCCTTTCCACCGAGATCGGATTCGATTTCATCCTCTACCGGCGGGAGTGACAGGCGGGAAAAAGCCTTTTTTTCGGGGATCCCCGGAAAAGCCTTGCCACCCGGGGCAAAATGGTGTATAATAAACGGCAGAGAAAAAACGAGAAAAGCGGCGATTTCAAAAGCTTTTGCGAAAAGAGGCGTTTTCCTTGTTCGGATATATCAAGCCCTTTTCGCCCGATCTGCGGGTCCGGGAGCTGGAGGGATACCGCGCGGTCTATTGCGGACTGTGCCGCGCGCTGAAAAAAGAATACGGTCTTTTCGCCTCTCTTCTCGTGAGCTACGATATGACCTTCGCGGCCATGGTCCTCACCGAGGGAAGGGAGGATTGCCGGTTTGCCTCCTGCCGGTGCGTCGCATCTCCTTTCCGGAAGAAAACCTGCGCCGTGATCAACGACGCCCTGAAGGTCGCGGCGGCGGGGACCGTCCTGACCGCCCTTCGGAAAGCGGAAGACGATCTGCGGGACGAGAGCTTTTTCAAAAGACTCGGCGTCCGGCTTTATAGACCGTTTCTGAAGCACTGGACGAAAAAGGCCGAAAAGAAATACCCGGAGCTCGCCTTTGAGACCGGCCGCGCGCTCTCGCTCTACGAGACGTTGGAAAAGGAAAACTGTGAAAGCGTCGACCGTATGCTCGACGCGGCGGGCATGAGCGGCGAAGCGCTGGCCTCTTATGCAAAGAGCGAAAGACACGCGCGGGCGGCGATCCTTTACGACGCCGCGCGGTTCATGACCATCGCCGACGCGCTCGACGATTTCCGCGAAGACGAAAAAAAGGGACGCTTCAATCTCCTTCGCGCGCGGGCCGGAAGATATGAAGAGGCGAAGGAGTATTCGCTCCGGTATCTCGCGTTCCTGTCCGCAGGGGCGGAGGAAAAGCTTGAAAAGCTTTCCTTTGATCCCTATCAGCCGATCCTTCGGAACGTATTCCTTCTCGGGATGAGAAGGTCCCTGGAGGAAACCGAAACGCCCCACAGAAAGCGAAGAAAACGAGGATATCCCCATGGCGAAAGATCCCTATAGCGTTCTCGGCGTGTCTCCCCAGGCCACCGATGAGGAAATCAAAAAGGCCTACCGGGAGCTTGCCAAAAAATATCACCCCGACGCCTACCGCAATCACCCTCTGTCCGAATTGGCCGAAGAAAAGATGAAAGAGATCAACGAAGCCTACGACGAGGTGCAGAAGATGCGCGCCGGGGGTTCGTCACGCACGGACGGCGGAAGCGCCTATTCCTATTCCGATTCCAACGGTTCCTCCGGGAGAAGCGGCGTTTACCGCACGGTAAGGATGTATATCCAGTCCGGGAATCTCGGCGGAGCGGAACAGATCCTCAACGGCATCGCCGACCGGGACGCGGAGTGGTATTTCCTGATGGGCAGCATTCTCTACCGGCGCGGCTGGTACGACGACGCGCGTTCCAACTTTGAGACCGCCGCCTCCATGGATCCCGGAAACGCCGAATACCGGGCCGCGGTGGAAAGAATGAACGCCGTCAACCGCACCGGCTTTACCGGGACCGGCGCCGGCGCCGGCGGAAACGACGCCTTCTGCAATCTTTGTCAGGGCCTGATCTGCGCCGACTGCCTGTGCGAGGCCTGCGGCGCGAATCTCTGCCCCTGTATCGGGTGCCGGTGATGCGCGATATCCGGGTGAAAAGGATCGCCTTCGCGGCGATCTGTGCGGCCTTTGCCGCGGTGTTTCTGGCGCTGACGGGTGTGCTGCCCGCGGCGCGGCTCGCGTTTCTCGCGGCAGCGGGGCTTTTTCCCTTTTTGGCCGATCTGGTGCTGGGAAGACGGTACTCGATCCCGGCTCTTCTGGCGGGAGGGATCCTGGGATGGCTTTTCGGGGCGGGAAACGCCGGCGGACTTGCGTACATGATCCTTTTCGGAAGCTATCCGATCTACCGGAATTTCCTTGTGGGAAAGCTTTCCGGAAAGAAGGCGCTGATCCTGGCGCTGAAGCTTCTGTGGTTCAATGCGGCCTACGGGATCCTCCTGGTCACGGCGAGAAGTCTGTTTCTCTCCGACAGCGCGGGCGTGTTCACTCCGCTCAACGTGTTTTTGTTTCTCATCGGCGGCAACGCCGTTTTCCTGCTTTACGATCTGCTCCTCGGCCAGGCTACGGGCTGGATCTTCAGCAGGTTTGACCGGTGGTTCCGGTCTTTATTCTGAAGACTTTCTGAGGAAGGGAAGGAAATATTCGTGATCAAGAGTATGACCGGCTACGGCCGTGCCACTGCCCAGGTAGGGGGAAAGATCATCACCT
This sequence comes from Oscillospiraceae bacterium, assembly GCA_902772625.1. Lineage (GTDB taxonomy): Bacteria > Bacillota > Clostridia > Oscillospirales > QAMX01 > RUG11797. The sequence continues at coordinate 2,597 of CACYBP010000181.1, read as the reverse complement.
GCGAGATCAAATCGGTCAATCAGCGCTATTTCGACGCGTCGGTGAAGCTGCCGAGGGTCTACGGCTATCTTGAGGAACCCATCAAAAAGCGCGTGCAGTCCGAGATCAGCCGCGGAAAGCTGGATATCTACCTGACCGTGGACTTTTCGGAAAGCGAAAACGTGGAGATCACGCTGAATAAACCGGTGCTTGCGGCCTATCTCGACGCTTTCCGGAATATCGAAAGCGAATTCGGCGTGGATAACGACGTGAAGGCCTCGGATCTTCTCAGGGTGCCGGATCTTTTCAACGTCCGGAAACCCGAGGAAGACGCCGACAAGGTCAAAAACGAGGTGTTCCCCGTGCTGGAGGAAGCGATCAGAGGCTTTTCGGCCTTCCGCACCTTCGAGGGCGAAAAGATGTATCAGGATATTTCCGAACGGATCAGCGTGATCCGCAGATATAAAGAGACAGTGGAACAGAAGAACCCGACCCTGGCGGAGGCTTACCGGAAAAAGCTGGAGGACCGCATCCGCGAGATTCTGAACGGCGCGGCGGTGGACGAAAACCGCATTCTCACCGAGGCGGCGCTTTACGCCGACAAGACCGCCGTGGCGGAGGAGACCGTCCGGCTGGAAAGCCATCTTCTGCAGCTCGCGGATCTGATCGCCTCCGACGGCCCGGTGGGAAGAAAGCTCGACTTCCTGCTTCAGGAGATGAACCGCGAGGTCAACACCACCGGCTCCAAGATCAACGACACCGAGCTTACCGACTGCGTCGTCAATATGAAGTGCGAGCTGGAGAAGATCCGCGAACAGATCCAGAACGTGGAATGACCCGGAGGAAACTGCCATGAACCATCTGAGACTTGTGAACATCGGCTTCGGCAACATGGTGTCGGCCAACCGGCTGATCTCCATCATCGGGCCGGAATCGGCCCCGGTCAAGCGCGTGATCCAGGAAGCGCGGGAACGCGGCATGCTGATCGACGCCTCCTGCGGAAGGCGCACCCGGGCGGTCCTGATCGCCGACAGCGGACACGTGATCCTCTCGGCCATCCAGTCGGAGACCATCGCCAACCGCCTGAGAAGTCAGGATGAGGAGGATCCCGCCTCCGCGGAGGACGAAGAGAACGAAGAGGAAGAGGCGGGCTTGAAATGAGCGAAGGGCTTTATCTGGTGCTTTCCGGCCCGGCCGGCGTGGGAAAGGACACGGTGGCGAAGCTTCTCGGGGGATGGATCTCGGTATCGGCCACCACCCGCCCCGAACGGCCCGGCGACGTGGAGGGCGAGACCTATTTCTTCCACGACAGGAAGACGTTCGAACGCATGATCCATGAAGACGAACTTCTGGAATATGCCGAGTATAACGGCAATTACTACGGCACCCCGGCGACGCCCGCCCGGCTCCATTACGAGAGGGGAGACACCGTGATCTTCGTGATCGAGGTGGTGGGGGCGGCAAAGGTAAAGGCGCGCTTCCCCGACGCGGTGACGGTGTTTCTCGTGCCGCCGTCCTTTGAGGTGCTCCGCGCAAGACTTGAGGGACGCCGTACCGAAAGCGCCGAAGAGGTCGAAAAACGCCTGGAGATCGCCCGGCGTGAGATTGAGATCGGCCGGCGCGATTATGATTACGTTGTGGTGAACGACCGCCTGGAAGACGCTGTGGATGAAATCAAACACATTATAGAAAGCGAAAAGGAGAAAAGACATGCTGTATCCGACTTTGAGTGATCTCACCAAAAAGGTGGGCAACCGTTATCTTCTGGTGAACGAGGTGGCGCACCGCGCCCGCAAGATCGCCAAAAAGGCCTATCTCAACAACGAAAGACTTCCCGAAAAGCCGGTCAAAATGGCGATTCTGGAGATCGCCGACGGCCTGGCCATGAATGCCGAGGAGCTGGAAGCCAAGGCCGCCGAGGCAGAAAGAGCTGAAAAGGAAGCGGAGAAAGAGGCTGCGGAAAAGCCCGCGGAAAGCGAGAATGCCTGAGATCGCCTCGGTCGCCGTCGAGGAGGCCAATCTTCTGTTTGACAAGCCCTATTCCTACCTGATCCCCGCCAAATGGGAAAGAGAGGTCTTTCCCGGGCGGCGCGTCCGGGTTCCCTTCGGGCCGCAGAACCGCCTGCGCGAAGCGGTGGTGCTCGGCGTGGAGGAAAGAGAGGAACCGGGCAAACTGAAGACAGTGGCGGCGCTGGAAAGCGAGGACAATTCCTTCGACGGAGAAATGCTCGGGCTTGCGCTCTGGCTCCGCCGGAGATCCTACTGCCCGCTTTACGAGGTATTCCGGGCCATGATGCCCGCCGCCGTGGCGTCGAAAGACAAGACCGTGCGCTTTGTGAAGCTTTCCGGGGACGTCCCGGGAAACGGCGGGGAAAAGCGCCCGCGCCTCGGGGAAAAGACGAAAAAAGCCCTGGAGCTTCTGGAAAGCGGACCGCGTTCGGCGCGTGAGATCGAATATCTCACCGGCGTTTCGGGGGACTCTCTCCGGAATCTCGCCAAAAAAGGCGTCGTCGTCTTTTTCGAGGAAGCGCCTCAGCCGAAATCCTCTGAAGAGAAGGAGCCGCCCCGCGCGGAGATCCCGGATCTGCCCCTTGCGCCGAAGCAGGAGGAGATCTTCG
>CACYBP010000180.1 GCA_902772625.1 Oscillospiraceae bacterium | reverse complement strand
TGGGGTGAATCTGAAAAGATCATTGTCTTGCTCCTTGTCTGTGAAATAAAAAAAGAGCCAACCGTTTCTTTTCAAAACGATTGGCTCTTGTATATAACGAGGAAACTAAACGTGAGGCGTCCGTGTTGAAACCCTTCAGAGCTGTTTTCCCGTATTCTTCTTTTGCGAGAGTTCAAACCCCTTCGGTATGGGGAAAAGCCGGAAATCCATCTACGGTTTTGACATGTCCTGTACGGGGCTTTCGGGCAGCAAAAAAGCCCGATAGAATCGGGCTTTGAGCCGGATACATCTTTTTTGTATCCACTTGATGGTGGAACCGAAGGGGCTCGAACCCTCGACCTCCGCGTTGCGAACGCGGCGCTCTCCCAGCTGAGCTACGATCCCGTATGAAACTCTCCGCCTTTCCTCAGGCGACTTAGGTATTTTATCAGATTCTCCCCCAAAAAGCAAGAGGCGACGCGAATTATTTTTATACCAGCCGTACTATATCGTTCCGTCAATATACTAATCGTATATTATTTTGCCTTTTGTCCGGTTTTGCGCCGCGGGATTATTGACACGGGGCCTTTTTGCGGTATAATGAAAGAGATGACAATGAAAAAAGGAGTGACCGGTCATGTCTGAAGTCGTCTGCCTCGGCGAGCTGATCGTCGATATGATCTCTTCCACCCGCGACGCCTCCATCGAGGCCTCCGAAAGCTTTTTCCCCACGCCGGGCGGCGCGCCTGCCAACGTGGCGGTGGGTCTGGTCCGGCAGGGGGTATCCGCCTCCTACGTCGGAAAGGTGGGCGAAGACGCCTTCGGCCATCTGATGTACAACACCATGCTTTCCCAGGGGGTGGACGCCTCGGGCATCGCCTTTGATCCCGACGCCCGCACCACCCTGAATTTCAACGCCCGCCGCGCCGACGGCGTGCGCGAATGCCTGTTTTACCGCAATCCCGGCGCCGACATGCGCCTTTCCCCCGACGACATCCGGGAGGAGCTTTTCCGGGACGCGCTGGTGTTCCACTTCGGCTCGGTGACCCTTTCTTCCGGGGACGGGAGAGCCGCCACCGACCGCGCCCTGGATTACGCCAAGAAAAACGGTCTTCTGGTCTCCTACGACCCGAATCTGCGGCTCGGTCTCTGGAACGCGCCGGAGGAGGAGATCCGCGGGATCATCGCCTCCTATTTTGACAAAGCCGATTTCGTCAAGATCAGCGACGACGAAAGCGAATTCATCCTCGGCACCTCCGACCCGCGCGAGATCGCGCGAAAGCTTATCGCCCGGGGCGTCAAGCTGGTGGCCGTGACCATGGGCAGCAAGGGCTGCTTCTGGAGCGACGGAACAAGCGAGGGGAAGATCGACGCCTTCAACGACGGCATCTTCATGGTGGACACCACCGGCGCGGGCGACAGCTTCGTGGCCTCCATGGTGGCGCACCTGGCCGCGCGGAAGAAGGCGGGCAAGCCGCTTTCGGCCGACGCGGAGTACGCCGCGGCCTGCGATTTCGCGAACCGGGCCGGCGCTCTGGCCACCACAAGGCTCGGCGCGATCCCCGCTTTGCCCACCCGGGAGGAGGTTTTGGCCACCTACAAGGCCTGAGGTTCTCTTAAATATATCGGCGGACGCCGTCACGGCGTCCGCCGTTTTCTGCGTCACTGCAGGATCGACAGGACGAAAAGCCCCAGGCAGAAGAGGATGAAAAGCGCGACCCCGATGTTGAGATAGACGGTCTTGAAGCGTTTTCCCTTTTCGATGGGCTCCTCCGCGGGGAGGAAGACGATCTTTTTCCGGAAGATCAGAAGCAGGATCGCCCCCACCAGCGCCATCGAAAGCATCACGCCGGTGTACAGGAAAAGCGGCGCCATTTCCCTGAGGCCGCCGGAGACCAGATACTCCAGGATCTTTTGGGGATCGCTCTCGTTCAGGGCATCCATATTCACGTTCCGGAGTATCATCGGCCCGATCACCCCGCCCAGAAGGTTGATGGAGGCGTGGAGCAGCATGGTGTAGATCACCCGCCCGGTCTTGAGATAGACCCAGGCGAAAATAAATCCCAGCCCGAAGGCGTAGAAAAACTGGCTGAAATTGCCGTGGATCATGCCGAAGGCCGTGGCGGAAAAGAGGGCCGCGGTCAATTCTCCGTATCGTCTTACGCGGTCGATGATCAGCTTCCGGCAGATCAGCTCCTCCATCACCGGCGCCGCGATCACCACCGCGAACACCGTCCAGACCGTTCCGGAGTTTTCCAGCATGTCGATGATGGCGGGGGTGACCGAGCTTCCTTTGAAAAGGGAGATGAAGGTGGTCACCACCGTGCCGATGAAATTCCCCACGTACATCACGAAGACCGACACGGTGAAAACCCCGAACCAGACGTACCACGGCATGTTCTTCTTTTCCCGCTTTTCGGCGGGCACCGTGCGGAAAAGAAGCAAAAGCAAAGGAAAGCCGACGGCATACAGAGGCACGAGGCTGAGGGTCCAGAGATACCACGGCTCCTGCGAAAGCTCCGGCAGGAAGACGGCCGTGAGCGACTGGACCAGGATCTGGATCACCGAGGACACGCCGATAAACAGCAAAAGGCCGATACCGAGCATCAGGAAATCCTTTTTGGCTTTTTGGGTGTAGTCGGGCGCGAGAAGCGGGGCGCCCGTCCCCTCCGTGCGGAATTCGCCGGGATCCTGCATAGTTATTCCCTCTCTTTTCTCCGAAGGCGCACGCGCCCCGGTTCTGACGCCCGCCCCGCCTGCCGGAGACCGGCCCGGAAAGCGGGGATGCGCCTTCCCGGGCCGCGCGCTCCCCGATCTCCGGAGGGGCGTTCGGCGTCATTTGGGACTATTATACCAGAAACCGCCCCGGTCTTCAACCGGGGCGGATCTTCTTTTGCGCTTAGCCCGTCAGTCCGAGCCTTCCTATCTGCAACAGCAGAAATTATAAGGAGCTATTTGATTGAAGCGGAATCAGAAGACGTACGGGTAATCTACAATAGTAGAAATTATAAGGAGCTATTTGATGGCCGCGCGGAAAAGCCTCCGCAACCTATCTACAATAGTAGAAATTATAAGGAGCTATTTGATTGTCAATATGTTGCTGAAACACAAAGTATCTACAATAGTAGAAATTATAAGGAGCTATTTGATTTATAGCCGTTGACGGAACCGTTGCGATCTACAATAGTAGAAATTATAAGGAGCTATTTGATCAACGAGATACCCTTGTACTATTATTAATCTACAATAGTAGAAATTATAAGGAGCTATTTG
>CACYBP010000179.1 GCA_902772625.1 Oscillospiraceae bacterium | reverse complement strand
GGGGATCGCGGGACTCGGCAATATGGGAAGCGCGCACGCGTGCTGTATCTTTTCAGGAAAGATCCGGGGGCTTTCTCTGGGGGCCGTGTGCGATATCGACCCCGCCAAAAGAGAATGGGCCGCGGAAAACCTGCCCGGCGTCCCCGTTTTTGAGACGGTGGAAGAAATGCTGGAGGAGGGCGGGTTCGATTTCCTCCTGATCGCGGTGCCGCATCCCCTGCACCCGGTGTTTGCCGGGGAGGCCTTCCGGAGGGGATACAGCGTTCTGACCGAAAAGCCCGCGGGGATCGACGTGAAATCGGTGGAGGAGATGAACCGGGCTGCGCGTGAAAGCGGGAAGCTCTTCGGCATCATGTATAACCAGCGCACCAATCCGCTCTTCGCCAAGGCGCGGGAATTGATGCGGGAGGGGACTCTGGGCGAGCTGAAGCGCTTTTCCTGGGTGATCACCAACTGGTACCGGAGCCAGAGCTATTACGATTCGGGCTCCTGGCGCGCCACCTGGATCGGCGAAGGGGGCGGCGTGATGATGAATCAGTGCCCGCACAATCTGGATATCTGGCAATGGATCACCGGGATGCCGCGGAAGATACGCGCCTTTACCCGGGAAGCGCGGTATCACAGGATCGAGGTGGAGGACGACGTCACGGTCTACGCCGAATATGAAAACGGCGCCAGCGCCACCTTTATCGCCACCACCGGCGAATACCCCGGCACCAACCGCATGGAGATCGCGGGAGACCGCGGAAAGCTGGTGATCGAGAACGGGGAGATGAAGCTCTGGCTCCTGAAGGAGGCGGAAAGAGAGTTCTGCTTCCGGACGAAGGAGGGCTTCCCGCACATCGAGACCGAGGAAAAGACCCTGCTTCCCGACCGGGAGGAAACCGCCCACGCGGGGATCCTGCAGAATTATACCGACGCGCTCCGGTTCGGGACGCCGCTGCTCGCGCCGGGGGAAGAGGGGATCTTCGGCCTCTCCATCGCCAACGCGGCGTATCTTTCGTCCTGGCGCGACGAGTGGGTCACGCTTCCTCTGGACGGGGACGAGTATCTCGCCGCCCTCCGGGAAAAGCAGGCGCATTCGATCCTGAGAAACGATCAGAGGGAAGAGGCCGGCATGAAGGGAAAATATTCCGAACGCTGGTCGGTGAAGTGGTGAAATAAGGCGCACCGTACCGGTGGGCGTGCCTTTTGCCGGGAGCGTGCTTCTTGCCGGGGGTCGTGCTTCTTGCCGGGAAGCGACGCGGTATTCCGGGCGGAGATTTGCCCGGGGAAAGAAAGGAGGAAAGGCTTTGCCGTTGAAAATAGCCGTCGTGGACGACGAAAGGGAAGCCCTTTCGCTTCTTTCCGGAGAGGTCCGGGAGTGGCTTCGCTCCGGCGGGAAGCCGGGGAAAACCGAGGGATTCCCCTCCGCTGCGGCCTTCCTCTTCGCCTACGACGCGGACGAGAGCTTCGATATTCTCCTTCTGGACGTGGAAATGCCCGGGATGGACGGGCTGGCGCTTGCGAAAAAGCTCCGGGACAGGGGATGCCCGGCCGAGATGATCTTCGTAACCTCCCACGCGGAGCTGGCGTCCGAAGGGTACGAGGTGGACGCCCTTCACTATCTGGTCAAGCCGGTGAAAAGAGAAAAGCTTTTCGCGGTGCTGGATAAGGCCGCGGAGCGCCTGGCCGGAGAGCCGAAAAGCATCCTGATCGCCTCGGAGGAGGGGACGGCAAGGCTTCGGGAGGACGAGATCCTCTATCTGGAGGCGAGGCTTCACGAAGTGAAGATCGTCACGAAAAAAGGGAGCGTGGAGGTGCGCGAGCCCTTCCGGGAGCTTCTTTCCCGCCTTTCGGAGGATTTTTATCAGACCCACCGGAGCTACGCGGTGTCGCTTCGCGCCACCGAAAAGATCGTGGGAGACGAGGTATATCTTGCCGACGGGAGCCGGGTTCCGGTGGCGCGCACGCGAAAGGCCGGATTGATCGCGGCCTTCATCGAAAGGAGATAGGAGATGCGGAAAAGGACCTTTATGAAGCTTGCCTCCTATCAGAACGAGGAAAGCGCAAGACACGTGGCCGAGGTGCGCTCGATCCACGCCGAAATGCGGGGATACAAGCACGATTTTCATCACCATCTGGAGACGCTGCGCGCGTATCTCGCCGAAGGGGAGACCGAACGGGCCATCGCCTACGTCGACCGGTTGGACGAAAGGCTCTTCGCGGTGGACACCCTCCTCAAGACCGGGAACGTGACCCTGGACGCCGTGCTGTCGGCCAAGATCGCCCAGGCCAAGGAAAGAGGGATCGCGGTGAAGGTCAAGGCGACGGCGGCCGAGGAGCTGACCCTTTCGGACGTGGAGCTTTCGATCCTGGTGGGAAATCTTCTGGAAAACGCCATCGAGGCCGCCGGAAGCGCCGCGGGGGAGAAATTCATACGGCTCTATATCGCCATGAAGGGCAAGATGCTTTATTTCTCCCTGCTGAACGCCGCGGGAGAAAAGAAAAAGAAGGAGCGGGGGCTTTTCGCCTCCGGGAAACCGGGCCTTCACGGCTTCGGTCTCCGGCGCGCCGCGGCGGTGGTCGAAAACCGGGGCGGCTGGATCAAGGTCAACAGCGAAGAGGGCGCCTTCAGCACCGAGTTTCTGGTGCCGGCGCTGGCATAAGATACCGTTCGTGCACGAAATCCGGCGTTTCGTGCACGATTTTTCTTTTGAGGCGTTTCCCGTGATAGGATGAGAGCGAAAGGAGAGAGGCAAGATGGAAAACGCGAAAACAAAAATAAAGCCCTCCTATTCGCCCCTTCAGAACTCACTCTGGGGCATGAGCCGGTTTATCCGGATCCGCCCTCTGGGCTTTTTCGCCATGGCGTTCACGATCCCCCTGGAGATCGGAATGCAGTATCTGGGCGTTCTGCTCCCGGCGAAAACGGTGGAGGCCGTGACCGCGGGAGGAAATGGATGGGACGCTTTTCTCCCGGTGGGGATCATCCTGCTTCTGATCGGGCTCGGAGAGGGGCTGCGCGAGGTCCGGGAATACGTCATGGGCGGGGAAAGAGCCCTTTACCGGTCGGAGATGACCAACCGCCTGACCCACAAGCGCCTCTCGCTTTCCTACGAGCTTCTGGAAAAGAAGCGGGTGCGCGAGCTGGCCGACCGGGCCGAGATGGCGGTCGGCCAGTGGGACGGCGTGGAAGTGGTGGTGGACGTGGCGAAGAACGGATTCGATCTGCTCCGGAACCTTATCGGCTATCTCTTCTTCGGCGCGGTGATCTCGCTGGCCAGCCCCTGGCTTTTGCCGATCCTGACGTTTGCGCCGCTGGTAAGCCTTTTCTCCATGCGGCTTTTCGACCGGTGGGTCTACAAATACCGGGAGGAAAACGGGAAGAGACACTCCAAAATCATGGATCTCATCAGCCTTTGCGAGGATCTGACCGCCGCCAAGGACGTGCGGGTGTACGGGATGGCCTCCTGGTTCCGGGCGATCCGGAGGGAGCTTTGGGACGAGGAGACCGCGTGGCAGAAAAAAGAGGAGCCGCGCCGGTTTTTCGCCCACACCGCGGAGCTTCTCGCGATCCTGATCCGGGACGGGGCGGCCTACGCCGTCCTGATCGCCATGGTGCTTTCGGGAAAGCTCACCCCCTCGGAATTCGTCCTGTATTTCGCTGCGGCCGCCACCTTCGGCGATTGGATCGGCGGGATGGTCGAGGGATGGAACAAACTGCGCTCGGCAAGCCTGGTCGCCTGCGATTACCGGGATTTTCTCGACCTGCCCGATCCCGACGGCAGCGGGGAGGAGAAGGCGGAAAGACACAGGATTTCTCCGGAGATCACCTTCGAGCAGGTCTCCTACCGGTACGAAAACGCGGAGGAGGACACGATCCGCGACCTTTCCTTCACCCTGCGGAGCGGGGAACGGCTCGCCCTGGTGGGGGTGAACGGCGCGGGGAAGACGACGCTTGTAAAGCTTCTCACCGGGTTATATAGGCCCACGTCGGGACGGATCCTGATCGACGGGGTCCCGCAGGATAAGTTCCTCCGGGAGGATTACTATACCCTCTTTTCTCCGGTGTTCCAGGAGGTGAGAACCGCTTTCTTTTCTCTTGCGGAGACGGTGGCGGGCGGCGAAGAATACGACCCCGTCCGCGTCCGGGAGGCGATGGAAAGGGCGGGACTCGGAGAGAAGCTCGCTTCCCTTCCTCGGGGGATCGAGACAAGACTTGACCGCACGCTCCACCCAGATGGGATCGGCCTTTCAGGGGGAGAGGCGCAAAGGCTGGTGCTTGCCCGGGCGCTTTATAAGGACGCGCCGGTCCTGGTGCTGGACGAGCCCACAGCGGCCCTTGATCCCATCGCCGAAAGCCGGGTCTATCAGACCTATTTCGACATGTGCCGGGGAAAAACCTCGCTTTTCATCTCCCACAGGCTTGCTTCCACCGCCTTCTGCGACCGGGTGATCCTTCTGGATCACGGCAGGATCCGGGAGGAGGGGACGCACGAGGAGCTTTTACGGGCAGGGGGAGAATACAAAAGACTTTATGACATCCAGAGCGTGTGGTATCGGGAGGAGAGGGAAGGAGGCGAAGAGAGTTGACCTTCAAAGAGCATATCGCGATCGCCCGGCGGGCGTGGAAGACCGCATACGAGTGGGATAAGGGGTATTTCCTTTCGCAGCTCGGCGCTTCGCTTCTGTCGGCGGCGACGCCCTTCGTGCCGATCTACTTTTCCGCCAGGGTGGTGGACGCCCTGTTCGACGGGGCGGAGGCGGGCCGCGCCGCCCTTTACGCGGCGCTTGCCGTGGGGATCACCTTTCTTCTGAAGCTTCTGGAGGCCGCCCTGAACGCGGTCAAGTCCGCGGCCTCGACGAAAGCCTTCCAACGGGAGGGGTGGTCCTTTGCCGAAAAGGCCATGGAGATGGATATCCTCACGGCGGAGGATCCCGAGACAGCGAGACTTCGCGAGCGGATCCGCATGGAAAGCCAGATCGGGTTCAACCGGTTTTATCTTTTTCATTGCGCGGCGATGATCGTTTCCTCGCTTACGCGGATCCTTTCGGCCGCAGCGCTTTCGGCCTCCTTTTTCGCGATGGACGCCGTTCCGCTCTGGGCACGGCTGGGGCTTCTTCTGGGCGTCGTCCTGACCGTCGCGCTTTCGGCATACGCGAAGAGGCGGGAAACCGAGATCAACAACAAATTCCACCGGGAGAGCGTGGGCGCCAACACCTACTATTTCTCCTTCTTCAATTACGTGAAGGATCTCACCGGGGCCAAGGATATCCGGCTTTACGCCATGCGCGGCTTTCTGGAGAAACGCGGCTTTTCGGAATTCCGCGTCTTCTTCGAAAGCATCAAGCGCGCCAGCGACAAGGCGATGATATGGACCCTGCCGGTGTCGGCGGCCGGGGGGCTTCTCAGGATCGGGCTTTATTCCGCGCTCCTTTTCGCGGCCTTTGCGGGCGGGATCACGGTGGGCAGCATCGCGCGCTACGCCGCCTCGGTCCTCCTGCTCCTTTCGGGCGCGCGGGATCTGGTGTCGGCCCTCGAGCGGGAGTGGATGAATCACGAGTACCTCGCGCGGTATTTTTCGTGGTTCGATCTTCCGAACCGGATGAAAAAGGGCACTCTGACGGTGGAAAAGCGGGACGACTGCGACTACGAGATCGAATTCCGTCACGTGAGCTTCCGCTACCCCGGCGCGGAAGAGGACGCCCTGAAGGACGTTTCGCTGACCTTCAAGATCGGCGAAAAGCTGGCGCTGGTGGGGGAGAACGGATCGGGAAAGACCACCTTCATCAAGCTTCTGACCCGGCTTTACGATCCCCGGGAGGGAGAGATATTGCTGAACGGCGTGGATATCCGGAAATACGATTACGGGGAGTACCTCGGGATCTTCTCGGTGGTGTTCCAGGATTTCCGGCTTTTCCCCTTCCCCCTGGGCGAGGTGGTGGCCGCCGGAAGAGAATACGACGAGGAGCGGGTGACCGAAAGCCTCCGGAAGGCAAATTTCGGAGAAAGACTCAAGGATTTTCCCGGCGGGCTTCGCGGGTATCTCTACAAGACCTTCGACGAATCGGGCGTGGAGATCTCCGGGGGAGAGGCGCAGAAGATCGCCCTGGCCCGGGCGCTTTACAAGAACGCGCCTTTCATCCTTCTGGACGAGCCGACGGCGGCGCTGGATCCCGAATCGGAATACGAGGTCTATTCCAATTTCAACGCCATCGCGGGGGACAAGACCACGGTGTATATCTCCCACCGGCTGGCCTCCTGCCGGTTCTGCGACAAGATCGCGGTGTTCGACGGCGGGAGGATCGCCGAGGTCGGGGATCACCGGAGCCTGCTTGAAAAGGGCGGGAAGTATGAAGCCCTCTGGAACGCCCAGGCGCAGTATTACCGGGAAAACGGCGGGGAGGCGTGAAAGGAGAAAAAGAAAAGGCGCGTCGGCTGACGCGCCTTTCGGTGTTTATGGGAGGCGGGAAGAGAGAAAAGAAGAGGAGGATCCCCTCATCCGGTTTTGCCTTCGGCAAAACCACCTTCCCCCTTGGGGGAAAACTTGCCGGGTCCGTGCGCTTTTTCGGGGTATTCTGCGGCGCGGAAGAGGAGTTATCCGCGGTATTCCTCCAGGAAGGCGCCGGCCTTTTTGAGACGGTCGCGCAGAAGACCGGTGTCGAGATCCTTCACGTGGATCCCCCTTTCCGAAACGAGGGCGGCGGCGGTGCCCGCGCCCTGGGCGACGGCCATGAGGATCGGGGTTACGCGCACGGCGCCGCAGGCCTGATGGGTGGCGCTGATGCAGCGGCCGGCCACCACGAGGTTCGGGACCTTTTCGGTGATGAGCGAGCGGTAGGGGATGGAATACCAGCTTCCCGGCTTCAGGGGCGGCATGGGGGTGCCGTGCTTGCCGCCGGGATTGTGCACGTCGATGGGATAGCCGCCCATGGCCACCGCGTCGGGGAACATGACCGGAGTCAGAAGATCCTCGGCGGTCAGCTTGTAGATCCCGTCGATCTTCCGGCTTTCCCGGATGCCGATGTTCGGACCGGTGGAGATCAGATGGGCGTTTTCAAAGCCGGGAATATAGTTCTTGAAAAGCGCGAAGGTCTCGTGCGCCTGACGGCGGCCGTCGATCTCCGCGAAGGTCAGATCGAAGGCGTCGGTGGGGTTTTTCTCCGAGACGTGGGTCATGTTGATGATGTACTGGCCGAGGGTGTTGGTCTCGAAGCAGAGGAGGTGGCCGTTGGGCACTTTGGTCTTTCCCTCGGCGCGGAGCTTTTTGAGAAGGTTGTTCGCGCCCTGGATCCCGGAGCGGGGAATGTCACGCAGATGATCGAAGGGGATGGTTTTCAGCATGTCGTCCTGATGGGAAAGGACGAAATCCAGCACCTTTTCCCGGTCGACTCCGCCCACCAGAATATTCATGCTCATGGGCTGGGACAGATGGTCGTCCTCCCGCCCGAGCACGGTGTCAACGCCCGCCGAGACCGCGAGATCGGCGTCGGCCGAGGCGTCGACGAAGACCTTGGCGGAGGCGGTGAAAAAGCCGTTTTTCGCGTGGAGGCGCACCGAGGTGATCCGGTTTTCCCCGTCGGTCCCGGCGTCGATGAAATCGGTGTGGTATAAAAGGGTGACCCCGGCCTCCAGACAGGTGTTTTCCATCACGATCTTCAGACCCTCCGGGGAGAAGGGGGTGATGGTGCCGCAGTAACCGACGTAGTCCTCCAGATGTCCCGGGGAGAAGCCGAGGGCCTGCATCTTTTTGACCAGCTCGTCGGGGATTCCGCGTACCACCTGGGTGCGCTCTGTTTGGGGCGTCCCTGAATGGAAGGACATCATCGGGCCGGTGCCCGCGGCGGTGAGCATGCCGCCGAGGAAGCCGTGACGCTCCACCAGAAGCACCTTCGCGCCCTCCCGGGCCGCGGCGATGGCCGCCACCGTCCCGGCGGGGCCGCCGCCGATGACGATCACGTCGAATTGAAGAGAAGCGTAGCGTGAATCCATGATCCGTCCCTGCCTTTTCGTTTTTCTTTCATTATACAGGGGAAGAAGAGAAAAGGCAAGGAGGAAAAATGCTTGCAAGACGACGGTCTTCCGGGTATAATCAAAGACGGAAGAGGCGCTTATCTGCGGCGCGGGAGAGAACCTGATAACGGGCGTCCCCTCATCCGGTTTCGCCGATGGCGAAACCACCTTCCCCCAAGGGGGAAGGCTTGCCGGGATCGCGCGCATCCGGCAGAATCCC
>CACYBP010000178.1 GCA_902772625.1 Oscillospiraceae bacterium | reverse complement strand
GTCCCCCTCCCGGAAGACGCCGGAGATCACAAACGGAGCGCCATCCGCTGAGGCGTAGCGGAGCCCGCCCTTCAAAAAATCGCTTTCAACCTTGAAATTCCGGTCGATCTCGTCGATGGTTTTCATGCTTTTTCTCCCTTCGGCGCGCTTTACGGCGCGGGATAGATCTGTGTCCTCATTCTATCACGGGATCGGTCGCGCCGCAATAGGGGGAAACGCTTTGTTTCCCGGAAAAAGCGGAGAATTCGCGCTTTTCGGTTGTCAAATCGGGGAAACCGTGCTATACTGAACCTGTTCGAAAAGAATCCGATCAACCGGCAAAGGAGCAGAAGCCGCCCATGGGCCAGATTGACATACAAACGAATATCCGGCCTGTGAAGGATCTTCTGCCGATCCTTCTTTATGACCGGACGACCCGCAAAAATATCATTTTTGCCAGCGAAAGCTACGCCCACCTGGGGGAGGAATACGGCGCGAAAAAGCCGATCCTTCCCGAAATCCTTACCGTGAACGGGCGATCGATCATTCAGCCGCGCGTTCTGAAGGACGCGGACGAGCAGGAAAAGCGCACCCGGAAAAAAGCCGAGGTCTTCACGCCGTCCTGGGTCTGCGCCATGATGAACGATTATCTGGATGAAGAATGGTTCGGAAGGGAAAACGTCTTCGGACGGCTGGAGGACCGGCGATGGACGCCGGAGGAAAACCCCGTCGTTCTGCCGAAAAGAAAAAGATGGCAGCGATACGTGGATTCCCGCCGTCTGGAAATCACCTGCGGGGAGGCGCCGTATCTGGCGTCCCGGTACGATACGGCCACCGGGGAGGAGATCCCCGTCCGGGAACGGATCGGGATCCTTGACCGTAAGCTTCGCATCGTGGGGGAAAATACGAACTGCGAGGAAGAATGGCTCCGCTGGGCGTTCCGGGCGCTGGAATCGGTCTACGGGTACGAGTATCAGGGGGATAACCTTCTGGTCGCCCGGCTGAATCTCGTGTTTTCCTTCCGGGATCACCTCCGGGAAAAATGGGGAAGGGACCCCTCCGACGGGGAATATGCCCGCGCCGCGCGGATCGTCAGCTGGAACCTCTGGCAGATGGACGGCCTGAAGGGGACGATCCCCCTCGGCGCGCTTTATGAGGAATACCACCAGATCAGCTTTCTGGAAATGCTTTCTCCCCCCGCGGAGGAGGAAGAAGAGGAGTATACCCCCTGCCGCGTCTACGATTGGCGGGGTCAGAATAAAAGCGTGGAGTTTAGCGCGCTCCGGGAAAGGAGAAACGGTACCATGAAGTTTGATTTTATAATTGGAAATCCGCCTTATCAGGTGGACGTAGAAGACAGCGATAATAAGACATTCAAGCCTCCAATTTATGATAAATTCATGGATACAACTTTTGAAATAGCAGATAAAGTTGTGTTGATTCATCCTGCCCGTTTTTTATTTAACGCAGGTCAGACACCAAAAGTATGGAACGAGAAGATGCTCTCAGATCCGCACTTCAAAGTGATCCATTATGAGCCTGATGGAAGCAAGGTGTTTGCAAATACCGAAATCAAGGGTGGTATTGCAATATCTTATCATGATAAAAATACCAATTTTGGGGCAATTCAGGTGTTTACAAAGTATGATGAACTCAACTCCATACTTCATAGAGTTTCGGCTTTAGGGTTATCTCAAAACCTTACAGACATTATGGCAAATCAGAACAGGTTTGACCTAGATACTCTTATAAACGATCATCCGGAGTACCGGGATATTATCGGAAGCAATGGAAAAGATAGACGATTCAGGAACAATATCTTCGATAAAGTGGACCTGTTTACATCAGAGAAAAAAAGCGATGATGATATTGCAGTACTTGGTGTTGTAAAAAACAAACGGCAATGGAGATACTTCCCTAAGCGCTATATAGACCTTAATCATAAGAACCTATCAAAATGGAAGGTCTTAATAGGCGCAGCAAGCGGTGCTGGCATTTTCGGAGAAGCGCTAAGCACACCAATTATTATTGAACCATTGCAGGGCTACACGCAAACTTATATCGGTGTCGGAGCTTTTGAGACGCGCGACGAGGCTGCCAATCTTGAAAAATATTTCCATACAAAGTTCCTCAGAACAATGTTGGGAATATTGAAAATAACTCAACATAACGAGATTGGTACATGGAGAATGGTACCCCTTCAGAATTTCACTGCATCTTCAGATATTGACTGGTCACAGAGTATCGCCGGGATCGACCGGCAGCTGTACGCCAAATACGGTCTCTCCGATGAAGAGATCGCCTTCATCGAGACCCACGTAAAGGAGATGGAGTGAGATGAACGCCCCGGAGATCCGGTCTTTTGTCAGGGTCGAGCCGATGATCTACGCCTACGATACGCCGGGCGTCACCTATCACGACGGATGGATCAAGATCGGCTACACCGACAAGCAGACCCCCGAAGCCCGCATCCGGCAGCAGGGCGGCACCATCGACGTGCATCCCCGCCTTCTGTGGAAGGGATTCGCCCGGTACACCGACAATTCCGGCGAAAGCTTCCGCGACACCGATTTTCACACCTTTCTGGAGGTGGAAAAGGGCGTTGAGCGCATGGACGGCGCGGCGAAGAAAAAGGAATGGTTCCATCTGGACAAGAATGCCTCCCGGGACTATTTTGACGAATTCGCCTCCCGCGGCACCATGGCAAGGCAGAGCGAAAGAAAGAAGTACGTCCTCCGGGAAGAGCAGGAAAGGGCGGTTACCGAGACCTGCGCCTTTTTTGAAAAGGGCGGAAAGGAATTCCTCTGGAACGCCAAGCCGCGGTTCGGCAAGACCCTGACCGCCTACGATCTGATCCTGCGGATGAAATGCCGGAACGTCCTGATCGTGACCAACCGCCCCTCCATCGCCAACGCCTGGGCGGAGGATTTTCACAAGTTTATCGCGTGGAAAGCGCCTTACGAATTCGTTTCCGAGACCGACGCCCTTGCGGGAAAGCCCGGGGTGATCAGCCGGGAAGAATATATGACCCGCGCCGCTCTGGCCGAGGAAGACGAGGCGAAGGGCATGATCGCCTTTGAATCGCTTCAGGGATTGAAGGGATCGGTGTATTTCGGCGGCAAATTCGACAAGCTCAGCTGGATGGCCCGGGAATATAAGGACAACGCCGGGAAACTCCACAAGGGGATCGCTTTTGATCTTCTGATCATCGACGAAGCCCAGGAGGGCGTGGAGACGCTGCGCACCGAGCGCGCCTTCGACAAGATCGAAAGAAAGCATACCCTTTTCCTCTCCGGCACGCCCTTCCGTCAGCTGGCGTCCGCCCGCTTTTCCTCAAGCCAGATTTTCAACTGGTCGTATGCGGACGAGCAGGAGAAAAAGGAGGGATGGCAGGGGGAGGAGTCAAACCCCTATGACCCGCTGCCCCGCCTTTCCATGTTTACCTACCAGCTTTCCCGCATGATCCGGGAAAAGATCGGACACGCCGATTTCGAAAGCGAAGAGTATACCGATTTCACCTTTGATCTGAACGAATTCTTCGCCACGGGCGAAAACGGCAGATTTCTTCATGAGGATGAGGTAAAGCGCTTCCTCACGGCGCTTTCCACCCAGGAAAAGTATCCCTTCTCCACGCCGGAACTCAGAAAGGAGCTTTCGCACACCCTCTGGTATCTGAACCGGATCCAGAGCGTGGAAGCCCTGGAAAAGCTTCTCGCGGCCGATCCGGTCTTCCGGGAATACCACGTGGTCAAGGTGGTGGGCGACGGCAGCAGCAATGCCGACGAGGACGACGAGGCGAAACGCAACTATGACCGCGTGAAAAACGCCATCGCCTCCTACGACAAGACCATCACCCTCACCGTCGGCCAGCTGACCGTCGGCGTGACGGTGCCGGAATGGTCGGGAGTCCTGATGCTCTGCAACCTGAAAAGCCCCTCCAGCTACATGCAGGCGGCTTTCCGGGCGCAGAATCCCTGCATGCTGACGGTGGACGGCGAGACCTTCCGGAAGGAAACAGCCTACGTCTTTGATTTTGACCCGGCGCGTACCCTGATCATTTTCGATGACTTCGCAAACAATCTCAACGCCGACACGGTGAACGGACGCGGCACCACCGAGGAGCGGAAAGAGAATATCCGCCGCCTTCTCAACTTCTTCCCGGTTCTCGGCGAAGACGACGAGGGCACCATGGTGGAACTTGACGCCGCGGAGGTGCTTTCCATCCCGAGAAAGCTGAAGTGTCAGGAGGTCGTGCGCTCCGGCTTCATGAGCAACTATCTTTTCAACATCGGAAACGTTTTCGGCGCGCCGACCGCGATCCGGGAGATCGTGGAAAAGCTGCAGACCGCCCACGAGGAAAAACGGAAAGAGAATCAAAACGCTCTGGACGCCATGGGGAAGGTAAGCGTCGACGAAAACGGCGACGTCAAGGTCCCCGATGAGATCGTCATCGGCACGGCGCAGAACTACTTCGGCGACAAAGTCTATGAGGATATGCCGGCGATCCAGAATGCCGCGGAGGGGCTTCTGACCGATCCGTGCAGGGAATACGGCAATTCCGCCGTCGTCAGTCAGAATCTGGATAAGATCGCCGAAGACGTCATCTCCGCCGTTCAGGATCGCGTAAAACCGGTGATGGATGACTACAAACCCAAAAAGGCGGCCAGAAACCGGATCGAAACGCAGGTGCGGCGCGAGATCGAACAGTCTTTCCAGAAGATCGCCGACGATTATAAAGAGGAGGCCTCTATCGCCCAGGCTGAGCTTGACAAAAAGCGTCAGGAGGCAAACACCGAGAAACAGGTGAAGGAAGCGGAAGACGCCTTCCAGAACCGGCTGCAGGCTTCTCTGGAAGCTACTATAGAGGCCGTTCAGGATCAGATCAGGCAGACGATAGACGAAAAACCCGCCGAGGTCATCCGGCATCTGGAAAAAAACAAGGCGGAATCGGCCAAGCGCGACGCCGAGGAGGAAATCCGGGCACATCTGCGCGGATTCTCCAGAACCATCCCGAGCTTCGTGATGGCCTACGGCGACGACGGCCTTACCCTTGCCAACTTCGACGATTATACCGAGGACGACGTATTCTATGAGGTGACCGGCATCACCGAGGCGGAATTCCGCTTCCTGCGCGACGGGGGAGACCGCGTCGATCCCGCCACAGGTCAGGTTGAGCATTGGGACGGACATCTTTTTGATGAAACAGTGTTCAACGATTCCATTCGGGAATTTTTACGCAAGAAAGCGGAGCTTGCCGATTATTTCGACGAAACGCACGAGGAGGATATTTTCGACTATATTCCCCCGCAGAAGACCAACCAGATCTTCACCCCCAAAAGGGTGGTGAAAATGATGGTGGACGCGCTGGAAAAAGAGAATCCCGGGTGCTTCGACGATCCCCGCAAGACCTTTGCCGACCTTTACATGAAATCCGGTCTTTATATCACCGAAATCGTCAAAAGGCTTTATAACAGCCCGGCGATGAAAAAGGCGATCCCGAACGATCGGGAAAGGATCAGGCATATTCTGAAAAAGCAGGTCTACGGTATGGCGCCGACACGCATCATCTATCTTATCGCGACGAATTATATCCTCGGCTTCGACGAATCGCTGAAGAACGAGACGCAGAATTTCGCGGAGGCTGACGCCGCTGAGGCGGCCAAAAACGGGACGCTTCAGGAACTGGTCGACCGCTGTTTCGGAAAATGACGCACAAAAGATCGCGCCGCGGGCATGCCCGCGGCGCGATTTTTTACATCTCTTTGCCAGCTCTCCTTTATTCCTCCACGCGGCGGAGGATCTCCCCGGCGCGGCGCGCGGCCTCCTCCGGGGACAGGGCGTGGAAAAGGGTGCGGCCGGGCTCGAAGGGCTCGATC
>CACYBP010000177.1 GCA_902772625.1 Oscillospiraceae bacterium | reverse complement strand
TCGATGAAGGTCCCCATGCCCTCGTGGAATTTCTTCTCATCCACGAACCAGTCGCCCAGCGACGAGGTGTCGTCGTCCCGTCTTCCGAACCAGCCGTCGTCCATCACGAACATCTCAATCCCCGTCCCGGCCGCCCAGCGGGCGATGGAAAGGAGCTTTTCGTCGTCGAAATGCATGCCGGTGCCTTCCCAGTTGTTGACCAGGAGGGGGCGCTTTGCGGTCTTCCACCGGCCGCGCACGAGGTGGTGATTATAAAGCCGGTGGAAGGCGCGGCTCATGCCGCCGAGGCCTTCACGCGAGAAGACCATCACCGCCTCCGGCGTGTAAAACTCCTCGCCCGGGGCGAGCTTCCAGCCGAAGTCGTCGGGATTGATCCCGAGGATCACCCGGCTGGAGCGGTTGTAATCCACCTCGACCTGGCCGAGGAAGTTGCCGGAATAGACCAGATTGAAGCCGTAGGCCTCGCCGTATTCCTCGTTTCCGCCCCGGGAGATCAGGGCCAGGAAGGGGTTCTGCTGGTGCGAGGAGGAGCCGCGGCGGCTGGCGATCCCCTGAAGCCCGTGGGCCAGGGGGCGGCGGGCGAATTCCCGCTCCTGATTGTGGCGGCCGTAGAGAGTGATCAGATCGAAATCGGCGGAATTCATATCGAGGCAAAGGCTCATCGCCCGCTCGATCTCCATGTCCTCGTCCGAGGCGTTTTTCAGGACGAGGGACCGGGTGATGGCCGGGAGCTTTTCAAAGACGGTATAGTAAAGGGTGCATTCCGCCCCGGTGACGTCGTCCCGGGTCAGGATCGAAAGGGTCCGGCAGTCCCCCGCCTCCTCCCCGTAGAGCGAGGGAAGGCCGGGAAGGGCGGGCTTTCCCTCCAGGATCTCGTGGGAGACGTAGCGGAAATCGGTGACGGCGTTTCCGCGGGCGTTCCGGATGGCAAGGGAAGCGATGCGCATGTCCGCCGTGCCGTTCCCGCCCATCTCAAAGGGGCAGGTGTCGGGACTGAAGGCCGGATCGCGCCGGTCCGGATCGGTGGCCGAGAAGGAAGCGTAAGGATACCGGCGGGCAAAGCCGGTGAGGTTGTCATCGGGGATATAGGCGCCGTAATAGAGATGCGCGAGATACCGGTCCTCGTGGATCCCGATGAGATAGCTGGAGTCTGCGGCGTCGAGCTTGAAGATCTTTTTCTCCCGGTCAAACGAAATGGGCATGGATTGTCCCCCTTCTTTCAAGTCCCGCCCTGCCGGGCGGTTTTGATTTATTATAACAAAGTCTCCTCCGCTTTGCAATCGTCCGTTCCCGAAAGGCCGGGATAAACAAAGCCCGCGAAAGCATGGCTTTCACGGGCTTTGAGGTCACTGTTTCGGGGTCTTTCCCCCACCGGTCTGGACGACGTTGACGTATTCGTAAGGGATCTCCACTCCCGCCGCGGTCAAGGCTTCCCGCACGCCGGAATTGATCGCGTCGATCACCGTCTCGGCGGCGATCCCCTTCGGATAATAGACCAGGACGTGCATGGTCAGGGAGCTCTTTTCAAATCCGGTGAAATACACCGGCGCGTAGACCCGTTCCTCTCCCTTCGGAAGGCCGGGACAGGTATAGGGGCAGGCCTCCACGGCCCCGGCGATCACGCGCTTGACCAGATCGAGATCGCTTTCATACCCCACCGGGAAATCGAACGCCACCGACTGGATCCCGCCGCCCGCGCTGTAATTGGAAAGCTTCAGCGAATTGATCCTGCTGTTGGGGACCACGTGGCGCACGGTGTCAAAGCCGCAGATCACCACGTGCCGCATGGTGACGCTTTCCACCCGGCCGCCGGTCCCGTCCTCCAGAACGATGCGGTCGCCGATGTCGAAGGGCTTGTGGACGCTGAGCATCAGCCCGGCCAGGATATCCCGGATCACGTCCTGGGCGATGAAGGCGGTCACCGCGCTGAATACCGCCGTGCCGCCGAGAAGGGTCTGCCACACGCTCTGATAGCCGCCGAACAGCGACACCGAGAAGACGACGATCCCCGCGATGATCAGAAGGGCGTTCACCCGCTCGAAAAAGCCGAGCTGGATCCCCCCGTGCCTTTTCCGGACGGCGCGGAAGGCCAGTCCGTTGAGGCTGACGCCTCCCCAGATCAAAAGGATCACCGCAAGGGTCACTCCGATCCACGCGACGATGCTCCAGGGCATCCCCAGAGACGCGATCCATTTCGCCAAGGACGGTTCGCCACCTTTCTTCCCCGCTCGTTTTTCAGGCGGGCACACCGGCATTATACCAGAAGACGCCCTTTCCTGCAAGCGTTTTTCTCCTTCTCCCCGCCTTTCCTTTCGCGTCCTCCTCCCTTGCAAATTCTCCCCGCGCGCTCTATAATAGAAGAGAAGATGAAAGCCCGGGCTTTCCCCGGGCGAAAGGAGTAACGACTATGAAAAAAGATCTCGGCGTCCTTCCGGCGGTATATCCCATGCCGGTCCTGATGGTGGCGGCTTACGACGAAACGGGCAAGGTCAACGTGATGAACGCGGCCTGGGGACAGATCTGCGACGACGACAAGATCATCCTCTTCATCGGCGCGGGCAAGCGCACGTGGCTGAACATCCAGGCCAGCAAGGCCTTCACCGTGGCTCTGGCCGACCGGGCGCACATGGACGTCGCCGATTTCTTCGGCATCGCCTCGGGCAACAAGATCGACGACAAATTCGAGCGCACCGGGTACCACGCGGTGAAAAGCGACCGGGTGAACGCCCCGGTGATCGAGGAATTCCCGGTGGCCATGGAGTGCGAGCTTCTTGAGTTCCTGCACACCGACTACGTGGACGGCATCGTCGGAAGGATCGTCAACGTCAAGGCCGAGGAGAAGGTCCTGGACGAAAAGGGCCGGATCGATCCCGAAAAGCTCGACGCGCTGCAGTTCGACCAGTTCAAAAACGGCTACTATCTGACCGGCGAGAAGGCGGGGAAGGCCTGGAACGCCGGGGTCCCGCTGATGAAAGAATAAGCCGGGAGCATTCCGCCCGGGAATAAACGCGCGCCGGTCCCGCGGGACCGGTGCTTTTTCTTTTCCGGGTACGTCATCTGAATTCCAGCCGATAGACGAAGTCGTCCATGAAAAACCCGCCGCCGATGTCGTTTTTCTCGCTTCTCACCCGGCGAAAGCCCAGCCTTTCGTAGATCTTCACGGTGGGGTTATACTTGTTGACGTTCAGCTCGACAGCCGAAAGCCCCTCTTTTTCGGCCTCTTCCCGGAGAAAGGCGAGGGTCGGGCGCGCCAATCCCCTGCCCCGCTCCTCCTTTTTCAGATACCACTTGCTGAGATAAAGGGCGTCCCCTCTGGGATAGAAGGCCAGGAAGCCGAGTTCTCTTCCCGCCTCCCGGGGGATATAATAGCGATAGCCCTTTGAAAGCTGCTCCCGGATCGCCTTTTCCGATTGGAACAGATCGATCATGTAATCGTTCTGCTCCCTGCCGAGCAGCGGGTCGTAATATTCCCGGATGATGGCCGTGGCCAGCCTGGAAAGACGCCTCACGTCCTCCGGCTTTTCCTCCGTGATCCTTGCGAATTCCATAGGCTCCTCCTTTCGGTCGCTTTATCATGGTAGCACGGAAAAGCGCCTCTGTCAAGAAAAACCGCCGGGGAAAGCCCGGCGGGATCGCGGGACAGGCGCCGCGGAGATCATCCGCTCTTCTTCTTTCCCGCGTAAAGCCGGAAGAGGAGGAAGCCCGCCGACATGCCGAGAAGATTCAGGATCAGATCGTCCACGTCGAAAAAGCCGAGAAGGGTGAAAAGCTGGGCCGTTTCCAGAAGCAGGATCATCCCGGCCGCAGTCAGGAGAAAGACGCCGTACCGCCTCTCTTTTTTCCAGAGCGCCGGGAGAAAAAAGCCCGCCGGCACGAAAAGCAGGACGTTTCCCAGAAGGTTTGCAAGATAGGACGCCGCGCGGGGCGCGCCCGGCGCGCGAAGGACCGCGCGCGCGAGCCGGAACACCGTTCGAAAGGGGACGGGATTCACGTATGCCGGAAGCGATCGCCAGTATCCGTCCGCAGCGGCGTGCGGCGCCCGGTGAAAGAGCAGCCAGAGCATTCCCAGGGCGTAGACCGCCCCGAGGATCGAAAGCAGGGTCCTTTTTTTCATGCGTTCGCGCCGCCAAGCTCCTTTTCCGCCATCAGATAATAGGACGAGATGCGGTAGCCCGCGTGTCCGTAAAGCCGGTCAAGTCCCGAATAAGTGTACCCCAGAAAGGCGCTTTTCATCCCCTTTCCCCGGAGGAAGGCCGTGCCGATCAGAATCATGCGGGTGGCGATATGCCGTCCCCGGCTTTTATGACGCACCGAGGTACAGCCAACGCTCCCAAGGCCCTGTCCCTCGGTTTCCAGGCTGACGATCACGCATCCCGCGACCTCGCGATCCTCCTCGGCCAGAAGGACGCACTGACTTCCCGAGCCGTCGTAAAGGGCGGGGTTCATATAATACGGAGTGAAATTCTCCTCGATATCGTCGGTACAGAGCCTGATCCGGGGCATATCCGAAGGAAGGGCGAAGCGGTAGGTCACCCCGTCCCAGCTTTCGCCGATCCCGTGTTCCGGGGCGGGAAACTCGTCCCAGGAAAGGTGCATGTCAAAGCAGTTGGCGTCGGGCCAGGCGTGGCGGTAGCCGCGCTTCAGGAAGAAGTCCGCCGCCTCCCCCGAAAGGCGCGGATCGAGCCGTTCCTCCCGGAGCTTTTCGGGATAGATCTGCCGGTCGACCGGCACGCCGGGGGTCAGATAGTCCCCGGCTCCCGCGCCGACGGTGATCTTTTTATATCCCGCGGCCTTCGCCGCCTCCTCGCATTTCCGAAGGAGCTCTTCTCCGTATCCTCTTTTCCGGAAGGGCCGGTCCACCGCGAGAAGCACGATCGTATTCTGATAGAGCACCGCCGCCCCGGCCGTCTCCCCCGCGGGCGCGAGGGCGAAAAAGACGCGGTTTTCAGGATCGGAAAGGATCCTTTCCACCGTCGCCTCCTCCCGCACGGCGGCGGGAAAATTGCGGCGGAAAAGCTCCGAAAGGGTCTTTGTCTTGTCGTTCATCCCCGGTTCCTCCTTGTTTCGGCAAGCATCCACGCCTTTATTATATCACGGTTTCCCGGATTTGAGAAGGATTTCCTTCCCGGGAGAAGCCGGGTGTCGACATCGCGGCGCTTTTGTGATAGAATAAAAGCCGGAAACAGTCCTCCCCCTCCGGGGAGAGAGAAATAAAGGAGTTGATCCCATGATCCCCGAAAGGCTTTCCGCCCTTCGCGCCGAAATGAAAAAGCGCGGCGTCACCTGCTATCTGGTGCCCACCTCCGATTTCCATGAATCGGAATACGTGGGCGATTATTTCAAGGCCCGGAAGTATATCACCGGCTTTTCCGGCTCGGCCGGCACCGCCGTGATCACCCCCGACGAGGCCGGGCTCTGGACCGACGGCCGCTATTTCCTGCAGGCCGAGGCCCAGCTGCAGGGCACCGGCGTCACCCTCTACAAGATGGGCGAGGAGGGCGTGCCCACCGTGCCGGAATTCCTCCGGGAGCGTCTCGCCCCGGGCGGGAAGCTCGCCTTCGACGGGCGGGTCGTCAATCTGTCTCTTTACGAAAGTCTGGTCTCTCTGGCGAAGGCCCGGGGAGCTGAGGTCGCGGCCGAAGAAGATCTGATCGATCTTGTCTGGCGCGACCGTCCCGCTCTTTCGCACCGGCCCCTCTATCTTCTGGAGGATCGGCTGACCGGGCGGACCGCCCGCGAAAAGATCGAAGACGTGCGGCGCGCGATAAGAGAGAAGGACGCGTCGGTGCATCTTCTCACCTCGCTTCCCGATATCGCCTGGCTTCTGAACCTGCGGGGCGACGACGTGGCCTATTCCCCGGTGTTCCTTTCCTATCTGGCTCTGACCGGCGAGGAGTGCCTGCTTTTCGTCCAGGACGAGGCTCTTTCCCCCGCGATCCGGGAGTATCTGGCCTCGGCCGGGGTCGAAATACGGCCCTATGAAAGCTTTTATGCCTACGCTGCCTCTCTCCCGGAGGATGCCCGGGTGCTTCTCGATCCCGGCGTGGTCAATGCCCGGATCGGCATTTCGTTTCCCCCGTCCGCCCGCGTGATCCGCGACATAAACCCCACGGTCCTGATGAAGGCCGTGAAGAACCCCGTGGAAATGGCCAACACCCGTGCCGCCCATCTCAAGGACGCGGTGGCCATGACCAAATTCATGATCTGGCTGAAAACCAACGTGGGGAAGATCCCCATGACCGAGATCTCGGCGGCCGATCATCTGGAGGAACTGCGCCGCGCGGAGGAGGGCTTCATCGAGCTGAGCTTTTCCACCATCGCGGGCTACGGCCCCCACGGCGCCATCATTCACTACGGCGCGACGCCCGAGACCGACGTGCCCCTGAAGGCCGAGGGTCTTCTTCTGGTGGATTCCGGCGGGCATTATCAAGAAGGCACCACCGACATCACCCGCACCTTCGCCCTGGGGCCGGTGACAGGCGAGATGAAGCGCGATTTCACCCGCGTTCTGATCGGACACCTGAACCTGGCCGCCGCACGCTTCCCCCACGGCGTTTCGGGGCTGAACCTCGACGTCCTCGCGCGGCTTCCCCTGTGGGAGGAGGATCTCGATTACAAGCACGGCACCGGCCACGGCGTGGGCCACATCCTGAACGTGCACGAAGGGCCCAACGCCTTCCGCTGGCGCCTGACGCCGGGGCGGAACGAGTCGGCGGTCCTGGAGGAAGGGATGATCACCTCCGACGAGCCGGGGCTCTATCTCGAGGGCAAATACGGCATCCGCACCGAAAACGAGCTTCTCTGCCGCAAGGGAGAAAAGAACGAATACGGTCAGTTCATGTATTTCGAAAACCTCACCCTGGTCCCCTACGATCTGGACGCGGTGGAGCCTTCGCTCCTCACCTTCCGCGACAAAGAGCGCCTGAACGCCTACCACGCCGAGGTCCGGGAAAAGGTCTCCCCCTTCCTCACGCCCGAAGAGCGGGAGGTCCTGAAGGCATACACCCGCGCGATCTGATGATTTTATAGATCTGATACGAAAGGAGGCGCTTCGATGAAGCTTTCGCTCGCGATCTGTGACGACGACCCCCTGATCCTCGATTCGCTCGGCGAAAAAGCCGCGCGTTGGGGAAAGGCGCGCCTTCACACGCTTTCGCTGGATCTCTTCCCCTC
>CACYBP010000176.1 GCA_902772625.1 Oscillospiraceae bacterium | reverse complement strand
TAGAGCACTCGGTTCATACCCGAGGTGTCGTAGGTTCAAGTCCCACTTCCGCTACCATTAACATATATGAAATTGGCGCCATGCCAATAGGCGAGGCGGTGAAGCACAGTTTCATATGTGTTAGACGGAACGGCTTTATGCCGCGCCCGTGGCCCGTTGGTCAAGCGGCTAAGACACCGCCCTTTCACGGCGGTAACATGGGTTCGATTCCCGTACGGGTCACCAGGCAAAAGGCACTTGCGAAAGCAAGTGCCTTTTGCTTATCCGCAAAAACCGTGTGCCCGATAAGATCAAAAAGACGTCTGCCTTCGCAGACGCCTTTTCTATATGGCAAGATAACAGGGAGAAATCACTTTACAGGCTCGGAAAGATTTTCATCGAAAAGGAAACGCACCGCGTCCCGCACCCAGCCGGAGGAGGTCATGGGCTCGCGGAAGGGAAGAGCTTCGGTGACGTGGTTCCCGAGGCAGCTTCCGTGTCCGCCGTGGGGGTAGAGATGCATTTCGGTGTGAACTCCGTGATCCGCCAGCGCGTGCGCGAATTCCAGAGCGCCCTGGATGGGCACGCCGGTATCCTCCGAGGTCGTCCAGAGGAAGGAGGGCGGAGTGAATTCGTCCACCTGATTCTGAAGAGAGAAGGTCTCCCGGACTTCATCGGTCAGGGCGTCTTCTCCGCCGAAGAGATTGACAAAGCTTCCTTCGTGGCAGGGGGGAAACGCGCGGATCACCGGATAACAGAGGATCATCTTGTCGGGGCGGCAGGAGCGGTCGGGCCGCGGCGAAAAACCGCCGGTCAAAGGCTTATTCCAGAGTGTCCCCACAGACGCGGCCAGGTGCCCTCCCGCCGAAAAGCCGAGAATGGCGATATTATCGGGATCGATCCCATGATTTTCCGCCTGAAGGCGCACCGATCTGACCGCTTCAAAGGCTTCCAGAAGCGCGTATGGA
The DNA here is from genome assembly GCA_902772625.1 of Oscillospiraceae bacterium. GTDB lineage: Bacteria > Bacillota > Clostridia > Oscillospirales > QAMX01 > RUG11797. The sequence goes on along the minus strand of CACYBP010000176.1, from coordinate 8,553 downwards.
TAGACGCGTTCCGCGTTCGACGTCGTGGAATAATCCAGAACGAAGGCTGGGATCCCCGCGGCAAGAAAAGCAAGAGCGATGGGCTCGGCCTCCCCTTCGAAGGTGAAACCGTATCCGCCGCCGGGCAGAATGATCACGGCAGGGCGCTTTCCTCGATAATAGGAGCGTTCGGTGGCGTCGGGCAGATAGGAGCGGAACCGTCTCGGGCCGCCGCCCGCGTCGATCAAGGAGTCGATATACTGCATCAAAAATCCCTTCTTCTGTAAAAACTCAGGGTAAACCGGTCAGGACTGGAAGAGAGATACGATGTATCCCCAAAGGCCGTAGGAGAGAAGCGACATAAGAAGCCCTGCGATCAGCACGCCGATCAGCACGGCGGGGATCGATTTCCGGAGCTTCATCCCCAGCGCGGTGGCCACCACCGATCCTGTCCAGGCTCCGGTGCCGGGCAGAGGGATCGCCACGAAGGCGACGATGGCCCAAAACTCAAGCCGTTTGATCCCTTCGGCCTTGGCAGTGGCTCGCTTATCCACCCAGGCGAAGATCTTTCCGATCACCGGAACGTTGCGAAACCAGACCTTGGCCTTGTCGAAAAACAGAAGGATGAAGGGCACCGGGAACATGTTGCCGAGGATGGCCACAGGAAAGGCAATGGACAGAGGAATGCCGAGGGTCTGAGCAAAGGGGATCGCGCCGCGCAGCTCGACCACCGGGAGCATGGCGACGAAAAATTCCTTCAGACAGTCAAGAAACATGAAAAAGGCGTCCTTTCGTAAAAGGATAATCGATCAAAGCGCAAGAAGAGAGGGGAGCTTTTCGGAAAAGAGCTTCCGGTTCACCCGGCGGATCTTGTGGAGCACGTAGGGAGGAAGATTATGCCCTCCCGCATACGCGGCCGAAAGAGCCGCCGCCAGCGCGCCGATGGTATCGGTATCTCCGCCGAGCACCGAAGAAAGCCTGACCGCAAGCCAGACGTCCTTCCCGGCAAAGGCAAATATCGCGAATACCGCGCCGCAGACGTCGGCGGAGGGAAGCCCGGTGCCCCAGATGCGGTACAGAAATTCGACGAGCTCTCCGGAGGAAAGACCGAGGGAGCGCGCCGCCTTCAGCCGTTCCACCGAGGAGGGAGCGCAGTCGATCCCGGGCGCGCGTTCGATCAGAGTCTCCCCGCCGCGGATCGCGGCGTCATAGATCGCGGGAAGCTCTTCACCGAGAAAAGCCGCCCGAAGGGCGAACCCGTACGCGCCGGCGGCCTCCAACGCCTCAGAGGTGTTGTGCGTGGGAAGAAGAGCCGCGTAAATGCTTTCGCAAAGCGCCTCCTCGCTCTGTTCCGGATCCCAGAGAACGGCGGACGGGGTGCGCATGATCCCGCCGCAGGTGACGCCTCCTTTTCCGGCTTCCGCGACAGGGACGCCGTCCCGGATCGCCCGGAGAGCGCGGAGGGAGGAGGGGCCGATGTATTTCTTTTCCACGGCTCCGGTCTCCCGGATCCATTTTTCCAGGGCGGACACCGCGATCTCCGGGGTAAAGCGCCCGGCTTTTCGGGCTTCCGCCAGAAGATAGAGATTCTGCTCGGTGTCGTCCGTGACGCTTCCCTCGGGAAGATTGGGATGCTTTTTGGAAAGAAGGGAGGGGACGAAGTCCTCCGGAAGACCCGGCACGGCCTCACGGATCTCGTCAAGGGTCATGAATTCGGTGGGCATGCCCATGGCGTCTCCCGCGGCGAAGGCTTCCCAGACCGAAAGGGCTTTCTTTTCAGGCATGGAAGGGTCAGCGTCTCCTTTCCGGATCACTTTTTCTTCTTTTTGGAGCCGGGCTTTTGGGAGGGTTCGCGCTCAACGTCGGTGCGGTAATACTCCCGCTTGCGGTAAAGGGCCGCGCCGACAAGCTCAAAGACCAGAGAGAACACCCCGTAGACCAGGACGTTCAGGAAAAATCCGGTATCGCCGCCGTAAAACACGAAGATCGTGGAGGTGAAGATCAGGGGCATGAAAAGGACGAAGTACCAGGTGAAGCCGTTCTTCAGGCCGTAGGCAAAAGAGACGGCGCCGGTGACGGCGGGAAGGCCGTAGAGAAGCATCAGATTGGAGAAATAATAGGCGTTCTCGCCGTAGATGAGCGGAGCGAGCCCCGTCAGATAGACGGCGGCGAACAGGATGAGAACGTAGGGGAAAAAACGAAGGAGCTTTTGCTGAAAGGGAGACAAAAATATCACCTCAGAAGATTGTATTCAAGGTCGGCTTATGATACAATAAGCGTGATGAAGGGTCTCTGCGCGGGTCTGTGCTTACGGTCTATTTTCGCATGCGGGCACTCTTTTGTCAAGTCTTATTTCGTTTCGGAGGCGCCGTGGATCCAGACGTTAAGCTTTTTCTTTCGCGCATCGACGACAAGCTCCGGGAATCGGAGAGGGAATACGACACCGCTTATTTCGGCTTTCTGACGCCGGGGGAAAGAGCTGCCGCCGCCCGGTATCTGGACGGAAGCGGCGCCGCTTTCCGGTTTGAGGGAGGCTATGCCGACGCGGAGCGCACCCTGCTTCTGATCAAGCCGGATAACGACGCGATCCCCTTCCGGGATACCGGTGATATGCTCTCCGCCGTCCGGATCTCCTCGTTTCAGGAGGGGAAGACCCTGGGACACCGGGATTATCTCGGAAGCCTGATCGGGTTGGGACTGAAGCGGGAGGCGATCGGAGATATCCTTCCGTATACCGACGGAAAAATGCAGTACTGTGACGTCATCCTGTTGAAAAGCGTCGGGCGGGACGTGCTTTTTTCCCTGGAGCGCATCGGAAGGACCGGTGTGAAGGCCGAAGAGATCCCGCTGGGATACCTGCACGTGCCGGAAAAGAGCTTTCGGGAGATCCGGGATACGGTGGCCTCGGTCCGCCTTGACGCGGTGGTATCCGCGGGCTTTTCCATCGGCAGAAACGAAGCCAAGGAGCTGTGCAGAAGGGCTCTCGTATCCCTGAATTACCAGATCTGCGCGTCTCCCGACAGCAAGGTCGGAGAGGGCGACGTGATCTCCGCCCGGGGATACGGAAAGCTTCAGCTGGCGGAGATCGGCGGGGAAACCAAAAAACAGCGCATTCGCATCCTGATCAGGAAATTTGAATAACAGGAGAGACGGTTATGAAGATCGGAGTCTGCACGGGATTTGACAATATCGAAAAGGCGGCGTCCTTCGGCTTTGATTATATCGAGGTCGGCGTCGGCTCGGTGGCGGGGCTTGGAGAAGAAGAGTTCGCCGCTCTGAAGGAAAGGCTCAGGAAGGCGCCTATCGGCGTGGAGGCTGCCAACGTCATGCTTCCCGGGACGATCCATATCTCTGGGGAAGAGGCCAATCATGAGACCATGCGCGCCTATCTCGAGGGAGCCTATCAAAGGCTCGGCGAGATCGGGTGCCGGACGGTGGTATTCGGCTCCGGCGGCGCGAGAAGGATCCCGGAGGGATTCGATCGGGAAAAGGCCGGGGAGCAGCTTCTCGAGGCTTCGCGCATCATCGGGGAGACCGCGGGGAAATACGGGATCACCGTCGCTCTGGAGCCTCTTTGCCGGAAGGAATGCAACGTCGTCAATTCAGTCACAGAAGGAGGAGAACTGGTGGAGAAAGTCGATCTTCCCGCCTTCAGACTTCTGGCAGACTACTATCATATGGGGACTGACAGCGAAAGCTTTGACGGGATCCGCCGTTACGGCAAATACCTCCGTCACGTACATATCGCCCATCCCACGGCACGCACGGTGCCCGCAGAGGGAGACGGCGGGCGGTACGAAGAGTTCTTCTCGGTTCTGAAAGAGATCGGATACGATCTTCGCGTGAGTATCGAGGCAGGAGTTAGGGATTTCGACAAGGAGCTTCCGGAGGCGGCAAGCTATCTGAAAGGCCTGATCTGAAAACCGATCTGCCGGCCGGGTGTAAAGGGGAAAACCTTTCACCCGGCCGGTTTGCTTTGTGACGAAGAACGGCGCGTAAAGTGCTGTTCCTTGCGGTCGAAAGAAGCGCTATTGACGAAATATGCCGTGAACAAACGCGTTATTCAACGCACAAAGAGAGAAAATGTCGAACTATGTCGAGAAAAAAACCGCCAAAAGAGCTTTGAAAGTCTTGAATGCGGACGAAAAATATGATACTATCGAAATGCTTTCCGGAGAGTCGGCGCCGGGCACATCTGCAGAGCGTCCCGGCCATCGAAATTGAATGAATGGAGAGAGAACAAGATGGATAAAATAACAGTCGTACTCGCGGACGACAGCAGACAATATATGGACTTGTTCAAGGACGATCTGGAGCGGGACGGTACGATCCGGGTCGTTGCCGCGGCGGAAGACGGGGAGGAAGCTCTGGAGGCCGTCAGAAGAGAAGAACCGGATTTTCTCATCTGCGACGTTTTGCTCAAAAAGCTGGACGGTCTGGAATTGATCAGGCGGCTCGGGGAAGAGAACCTGCCCCGTAAGGGATGCGTGATCATTTCCGCCTTCTCAAGCGTGGCGTCCGCCGCGGAAGCCACCAGACTCGGCGTGGATCTCTATCTTCTGAAGCCCGCGGATCCGGAGCTTCTTTCGGAAAGGATCAGGTCTTTATCCTTCAAGGAAGAGACCGGCGACGGGGATATTCGCACCATCGCGGGGTACAGCGGAGCCAACCTGACGGCGCGCGTTACCTCGATCCTTCATGAAATAGGCGTGCCCGCGCACATCAAGGGATATCAGTATCTGCGCGAGGCCATCCTGATGACGGTGGAAAACGGGGAGTATATCAACGCCGTGACCAAGCTTCTGTATCCCGATATCGCACGGAAATACAAAAGCACGCCCTCGCGCGTGGAACGGGCAATCCGCCACGCCATCGAGGTCGCCTGGGACAGGGGAAACATCGACACGCTTCAGAACGTGTTTGGGTATACGGTTTCCAATTCCAAGGGAAAGCCGACCAACTCGGAATTCATCGCCATGATCGCGGACAAGCTGATCCTGGCCATGCAAATGGCGTAAGCCATCTTGACAAACCGGCGAGACGGAGGTATAATGAGGGCGTCTTCGGGGATGGGTGAGATTCCCTACCGGCGTTTAAAGCACGCAAACCGCCCTTGGCGGCCGATGCGGTGGAATTCCGCAGCCGACGGTACAGTCCGGATGAGAGAAGTACGGCGGTATACGCAGGACCCGGAGGTTATTCTCCGGGTTTTTTCCTTGCCCGAAAAGGATCTTCCCGCGCATTCTGCCCGCCTGGGAGGGCAAAACGATGGAAAACAAAAACCAAACCTCGACTGAACTGCAAAAAAAGCTCCGCACCATGATCACCCTGGCGCTGTTTGCCGCGCTGGCCTACGCGTCGACAGCGCTGATCCGGATCCCGGTGGTCAATCCGGGATTTCCCCTGAGCTACGAGCCCAAGGACATCATCATCGCCATCGCCGGGTTTATTTACGGACCGCTGCCCGCGGTGGGCATCGTGATCGTGGATTCCTTCCTGGAAATGATCACCTTCAGTACCACGGCCTTCTGGGGCTTTCTGATGAACGTGATCTCCTCGGTGAGCTTCGTCCTGCCCGCTGTTCTGATCTATAAGCGCCGGCGCACCATCAAAGGCGCGATCCTCGGCCTTTCGGGCAGCGTGATCCTGACGGTGGTCATGATGCTTCTCTGGAATCTGATCGTAACGCCGATCTACACCGGCGCGCCGCGTGCGGTGGTGGCGGGGATGCTCCTTCCGGTATTCCTGCCCTTCAACCTTCTGAAAAGCACCATCAACGCTCTTTTTACGGTGCTGCTCTATAAACCGGTGTCCAAAGCTCTGCGCGCCGCGAAGCTCCTGGAGGAGCCCGCCTCCGCGCCCGGGAAGCAGAAGCTTCTGGTGCCGGTGCTGGCGGGGATCTTCCTGGTGATCGCCATCGCCCTGACGGTGCTTTATTCGATCCTCTATCCGATCCTTTCGGCGCACTGAGAGTCAGCCCTCGAGGTTCATCTGTTTCTTCATGCGCAGGATCGCGCCTTTTTCCAGACGCGATACCTGCGCTTGGGAGATGCCGATCTCTCTGGCAACTTCACTTTGTGTTCTGCCTTCAAAAAAGCGAAGAGCCAGGATCTTCTTTTCCCGGTCGTTCAGAAGGCGCATCGCCTCCCTGAGCGCCAGGCGGTCGCTCCAGTTCTCGTCGTTGTTCTCCTGATCCGAGACCTGATCCATCAGCATCACCGTGTCGGCGCCGTCGGCATAAACCGGTTCGTAAAGCGAGACCGGCTCGGAGATCGCGTCGAGGGCGAAGACCACGTCCTCCCGGGGAAGCGAAAGCTTTTTTGCGATCTCGTCCACGGTGGGCTCGCGCTGGGTCTCGTTCTGCAGTTCCTCCCGCGCTTTCAAGGCGCGGTAAGCCACGTCCCGGAGGGAACGGCTGACCCGGATGCTGGAATTGTCCCTTAAATACCGGCGGATCTCGCCGATGATCATGGGCACGCAGTAGGTGGAAAGCCTGACGTCGAAGGAAAGATCGAAATTCTGGATCGATTTGATCAGACCGATGCATCCCACCTGAAACAGGTCGTCCATCGTTTCGCCCCGCCCGGCGAAGCGCTGCACCACCGAGAGCACGAGACGGATGTTCCCGTGGATCAGTTCGTCCCGCGCGGAGAGGTCCCCGGCCCGGTACCGCTTCAGAAGCGCGACGTTTTCTTCGTTATTTAGGACCTTCAATTCCGCGGTGTTGACGCCGCAGATCTCGACTTTGTTTCGCAAATCCGATCCCCTCCGGTCTGTCGGCGCGGCTTTGGACCTTGCATCTCGCGCCGAATAGCAATCGTTCTTTCCAAAAAGAGTATTGCCTTGACCGGAAGAAATCATACCAGGGAAACGCTTATTTTCCTTTGACCACGGGGATCAGAAGAAGGCGGCCGCCCGGCGCGTCGCCGTCCGGGGAAAGCCCGTTCGCCTCCGCGATGAGAGCGGGGGAGGAATGGGTCATCTTGGCGAGCGAAAAGAGGGAGATATCTTTCCCGGGTGTCAGGATACGGTAAGAGGGAAGATCCTCCGCCGTTTCGCTTCCGACGTCCCATCCGGTGACGAAGGAAACTTCCAGGTCTTCCTCCCGGACGATCCGGAAGAGGATCGTGGCCTCGATCTCGCTTTTTCGCATGGCGGGAAGCGTGAAGCGCGAGGTCTGAAGGATCGCTTCCGCCGACGCGTTCCCGCCGTCCCAGGCAAGCTCTCTTTTGACGGGAAAGCTCTTTTTTAGGGCGTGCATACGTCCTTCGGCGTTATATAGGAACTCTGCTTCCAGCGTGGTTTCCAGACGAAGCCTGCCTTCGTCGTTCCCGAAAACCCTCGCGGGGGAGAGTTCCGCGCGGAAGAGATGGATCGATTCGGGATCGAACGGGAACTCCACGGCGTCCAGAAAGCGTTCCTCCGCCTCTTCTTCGCTTCTTTCCACCGGAAGCAAAAGCGTTTCCCGGTGAAGTGAAAGCTCGGAAGAAAGCCCGTACGCGTCCTCCGCGTACCGGTAAGCGGTCTTGCGGAAGCATTCGATCCCCGCCTCCGCTTCCAGCGTCACGGAAACGGCGCGCTTTCCCTCTTCGCCGACAGGCGCGAGATCAAGCTTTCCCGGGGAAAGTCTGACGAAAGAGGCACAGTCCTCGTCAGCCCCGGCGATCTCAAAAACACGGGTAAAGGGAAGCTCGAATTCCACGCTCTCCGGGATCCCGCTTTCGTTCATGGCGGCGGCGCGGATCTTCGCCGCGGCGCGCATGACGATCTTTTCGTGAATGGTCTTGCATTCGATCACCGAAAGAAGGCATTCCTGCCAGATCACCGTGCCGAAAGGACCGCTTCCGGCGCTTAAGGCCAGATCGTCTCTGAGTGTGAACCGTTCAACGGCAAAAACTGTCCTGGCCAGTATCTCACGCTCTGCGGTCTTCGTCACGACGCCGTTTTCCTCCGGAGGAGCACCGGCGGCGGTATGAGGCAGGAAAACCGAAAGCGCCGCTTCGACCGAGACCGAGAAGGAAAGCTTCCTGGAATTGACGATGCGCGCCTCTTTTCCGATGAGAGCTGCCTCGCCCCTGGGAACGCCGTCTTCGCCGCCTTCCAGAGAGCTTTTCACAGTGACGGGGATCTCCGCGGACAGGATCCTGGTTTCCCCGCTGTCAGAGAGAAAAAGCGCCCGAAGCTCGGCGATAAGCAGGATCGACCAGCTCCCGGAGCTCCGGTCGTAGCCCTTGATCACGGCGCGGCCCGAGACCGAGAGGATCTCCGACGCGTCGGGAAAACGGTCGGGGAGAATGACGTCCAGCGATTCCTCCGCCCGCAATAAGCTTTCCCGGCGGGGAATATAGCAAAGAAGGGATCCGGAAATGCTTTGAGATACAGGATCCATGGTTCATCCACTTTCTCCGCACGGATACTCTCCGGCCCGGCTCCGTGCGGCCGAGCGGGGCCGTTTGCTCTTACTGTATGCCCCGGGAAATTTTTTATGCCTGAAAGGGAACTATTCCGCGTGTTCCTCCGTCATAGCGGTACCGAAACGAAAGGAGAATGCATTATGAAAAACCGCCGCACTCT
>CACYBP010000175.1 GCA_902772625.1 Oscillospiraceae bacterium | reverse complement strand
GAAGGCCCGTCGCTCAGCGGCCTGTATAGCGATCCCGACGCCTACATCCGCAACACCGTGGAGATCTTTGAATATGCCCGCAAGGAACTGGGCGACAACGTGGAGCTCTGCCACGACGTTCACGAAAGGATCACCCCGGCCGACGCGGTCCGTCTCGCCAAGAGACTGGAGCCCTACCGCCTGTTCTTCCTCGAGGACGCTCTCGCCCCCGAACAGTGCGATTACTTCCGCAACATCCGCGCCGTCACCACCACTCCGCTTGCCATGGGCGAGCTTTTCAACAACCCGAAGGAGTGGGATTATCTGATCGCCAACCGCCTGATCGACTTCATCCGCTGCCACATCAGCCAGATCGGCGGCATCACCCCGGCCAAGAAGCTGGCCGTCCTGTGCGAAGCCTTCGGCATCCGCACCGCCTGGCACGGCCCCGGCGACGTCTCCCCGGTGGGACACGCTGCCAACGTGCATCTTGACCTGTGCAGCTGGAACTTCGGTATCCAGGAATGGGGCATCCGCGAAGGCATCCTCAACGAAGTCTTCCCGGGCACCCCGGTGGCCAAGAACGGCTACGTCACTGTCAGCGACAAGCCGGGTCTCGGCGTCGACCTCGACGAAGAGCTTGCCAAGAAGTATCCCGCGGTCAACACGGTCACCTTCTGGACCCAGAACCGTCTGCCCGACGGCACCTTCCAGCGCCCGTAAGCTCCCGCGAATCCAAACTAATACAAAGGGGGAGAGGCAGAAGCTTTCTGCCTCTCCTTTTCCAATTTAGAAGCCCCGCCTTCCGGCGGGGAGAAAAGAGGGCTTTATCATGTTCAGGCTTACCTGGATCGGTCAGGGCGGCTTCCTTCTGGAAAGCGAAGCGGGCGCCCTTGCCATCGACCCCTATCTCTCGGATCTCGTGGAGATCTCCGACGGGCTCAAAAGGCTTGTGCCCCCGGCGCGCCCCATGGAAAGCTTTGCCCCGGATTATATCTTTCTGACCCACGAGCATATCGACCATCTGGACACGATCTACGTAGACCGCATGCCCAGGGGAAAAACGACCTTCCTCTGCTCCGAGGCCTCCCGGAGGATCCTGCTTACGCATGGGATCGAAGAAAAGGCGATCCGCGTCCTTTCTGCGGGGGACGAAATAAAGGCCGCGGGCTTTGTGATCCGGGCGGTGTTCGCCGAGCACACTGAAGGCAGCCTCGGCGCCGTGATCGAAAAGGACGGCCTTTCGGTCTATTTCACCGGGGACACGGTCTGGTCGGAGCGTTTGGCCGACGGGATCAGGGCCGATGTGATCAACACCTGCATCAACGGCCGGTGGGGCAATATGGATCACGTTGACGCGGCGCGCGTGGCGAAAAAGACCGGCGCGAAGCTCGCGATCCCCAATCATTACGGCATGTTCCGGGAGAACACCGCCGATCCGGAGGATTTCCGGAAGGCGCTTGCGGGAAGCGGGATCGCGTATTATGAGATGAGCTATAACGCCCCCTTTGATCTTCCCGCGGTCTATCAAAGGCTTACGGGAGAAGCGGAAGGATAAGAAAAAACCGGGAACAATTCCGCGCGGCCCGCGTCATATGGGAAACGGGACTTGTGCAGATTGACTATTGTGCATCTCTCTTTTTTGTGGTATAATACAAATCTAACTTGCATCAGCGGGCTTTATGCCGCCCGGGGACACAGGAGGTGCCTATGAACAATCGCACAAACAGAGGAGCCGGAAAGCCGAAAAAGATGTCCGGCGGGAAGAAAGCCCTGCTGGCGGCCGGTCTGGTACTGTGCGTCCTGCTTCTGTTATTCTCCGCCGCTTACGGCGTGTTTTCCTATTATTACGGAAAGCTCCATATCGCAAATCCTGACGACGATACCGCCGTGTATCTGGATGAAAAGGATCTGGAGATCAAAGCGGGCGAAGAAGAGACCGAGAACTCGGCTCTGGAGGATATCCAAAGCCTTGAAGAGGCTCTGAAGGAAAACGAGTCCGAATCCTACGAGAACCTGAATTTCGACGACAAAAACGTCTTCAACTTCCTTCTGGTCGGCTCCGACAGCCGCGGCACCGACCGCGGACGCAGCGACTCGATGATCATCCTGTCGATCAACAAGGAAACCAAGAAGATCACCATGACCTCTCTGATGCGCGACATCTATCTGACGGTGCCGGGCCTTTCAAAGGGCAACCGCATCAACGCGGCCTACTCCACCGGCGGGATGTCCCGGCTTCTGGACACCATCGAGCTGAATTACAAGATCAAGCTTGAAAAATACGTGCAGATCGACTTCTTCGGCTTCATCGACGTGGTGGACATCCTGGGCGGCGTCACGGTGAACGTGACCAAGGGCGAAAAAGAAGACATGCTGGCACACATGAAGGAGATCTGCCGGATCAAGGGCGTCAGCTACAGCGATTACTCTGATTTCGGCACCGGGAACGTCCGGCTCAACGGGCTGCAGGCTCT
>CACYBP010000174.1 GCA_902772625.1 Oscillospiraceae bacterium | reverse complement strand
GATCTCCTCCAGATGAGAAAGCGGATCGTCCCCTTCAAACAGAGCGAAAAGCTCCGGGTCGGAGGTGACGCCCATCTTGATCGCCTCCGCCATGCCCGATGCGATCCCACGGGGAGTCTGGGTGGAGACCAGATCCGGGTCGATCAGGACCCTTCCCGGCTGGTAAAAGCTGCCGATCACGTTCTTGACGCCCATGAAATTGACGGCCGTCTTTCCCCCGATCGAGGAATCCACCATGGATAAAAGCGTGGTGGGAATATTGTAAAAATCGATCCCGCGCATGTAGAGCGAGGCGGCAAAGCCCGCGAGGTCTCCCACGACCCCGCCGCCCACGGCCACCACCGCGTCGCTCCGGCCGAAGCCGTGCGAAAGCATCTTCTCCAGAAGCTCCTCCAGAACCCGAAAGCTCTTGCTCCCTTCTCCCTCTTCCACCGTGATCAGAAGCGGGTTCCGGGCGAAGGAGGCGATTGTCGCGGCGTATCTTTCCGGTACGCCCCTGTCGGTCACCACGGCCACCCGTCTTCTGAGATCCAGAAGCTCTCCCGCCCGGGAAAGCAGACCGCGCTCCACCGTCACACCGTAGGAAGCCGACCCCGCGTCAACTCTCAGTTCCATTTGCTTTTCCTCCCAGATCGATCTCCCGCTCGTAATGACCCGCGATCCGGATCTTTTCACACCTTTCGGAAAGCGCCTCAAGCATTGCGCGGCCTTCATCGGAGGTCTCGTCCCCTTCGATCACGGTGTAGAAATAATACTGCCACGCGCGGTCCCTGACCGGACGGCTCCGGAGGGTCTTCATGTTGAAGCCGTGGGAGCCGATGACGCTGATCGCCCCGGAAAGGGCGCCCGCCACGTCGGGTACCGTGAAAAGAAGAATAAACTGATTCCTCCGGGGCGAGACCCGGCTTTCTCCCGGCGTGAACACGGCGAATTTCGTCACGTTGTCGCTTTGATCGTTGATATCTCTTTCCAGCACCGTAAGGCCGTAAAGCTCCGCGGTCTCAAGACTTGCCACCGCCGCCGTCGCGGGATCTTTATTTTCCGCGACCGACCGCGCGGCCTCGGCGGTGTTGCCCGCGGGAATCGGCGTGATGCCGTGGGACGCGAGATAAGGCGCGCACTGGCTCAGAGCCTGCGGGTGGCTGACGACGTATCGGATCGAGGAGAGGCTTGCCCCGGGAACGCCCAGAAGGTTCTGGGACACCGGCAGCGTATAGACGCCGGTGACCGAAAGCGGTCCCTCCAGCATCAGATCCATGACCTCTCCCACTTCGCCCGCGGTGCTGTTTTCCAGGGGGATCACCGCCGCGTCGCTTTCGCCGCGGACCACCGCGTCGTAGGCCGCGCGGAAGGAGGGAACCGACACCGGATTTGCGTCGGGAAAGATCCTTCGCGCCGCGATGTGGGCAAAGGCGCCCTCCACCCCGGCATAGGAGACCCTCATCCCCTCGTTCAGGCGGCGCTGGTATCTTTTGGAGGCCTCCATGACCCCGGTCTGAAAGGCACGGTAGTATCCGGCAAGGGCCGGGTCCTCCAGAAGAGCCGTATTTCTCTCCAGAACCCTCTTTTCCTGTTCAGGGTCGGTGATCGGCAGTCCGTGTTCTTTTTTATAGGCCGCGATCGCCTCCGCCGCTCTCATCCGGCGCTCGAAAAGCGCCGTCATTTCCCGGTCGATCTCCCGGATCGCCTCTCTTGCTTCCTCCAGATCCACGTGGCACCTCCTCTTTCGGTTCCGATAAAAAGAAGCGGTCCCGTCCGAAACAGAACCGCTTTCCTTTGGCTGAAAACTGGCTTGCTTTCGTTCGGTCAGTCGCGTATTTCGGGCGTAAAAAGAAAGCCCGCAAAAAAGCGAACGAAAGCATAATAGGAGAAGGACGCCGCGTTCAAAGCACACTGTCCGGATCTTTGCATCGGTCGTCTCTCCTTTCCCTTTTCGCTTTGAAATTACCGGTATTTTATCACGCAGACGCACGTTTGTCAATCCCGGATGGACGCGGGCGCAAAAAAAGGGCGTCCCGCCTGAATTCAGACGGGACGCCCGGTTTTCTTTTGGGAAGATTGGACAAGAAGGCTTATTTGTCAACGGGCGGGAGCTTCGAGATGCTGACCGCCAGCTCCTCGTCGGTGGGGATATAATCCTCCATCTGGCCGTCGTGGAACTTCTGATAGGCGACCAGATCGAAATACCCGGTGCCGGTCAGGCCGAAGACGATGGTCTTTTCCTCGCCGGTCTCCTTGCATTTCAGAGCTTCGTCGATGGCGACGCGGATGGCGTGGCTGCTTTCCGGGGCGGGCAGGATGCCCTCCACCCTTGCGAACTGCTCTGCCGCCTCGAAGACCTTCAGCTGTGGGACCGAGACCGCCCTCATCAGGCCGTCGTGATAGAGCTGGGAAAGGGTGGTGCTCATGCCGTGGTAGCGCAGGCCGCCGGCGTGGTTCGGCGCGGGGATGAAGCCCGAGCCGAGGGTGTACATCTTGGCCAGGGGGCAGATCATGCCGGTATCGCAGAAATCGTAGGCGAATTTGCCGCGGGTAAAGCTCGGGCAGGAGGCGGGCTCCACCGCCACGACATCGTAATCGGCCTCTCCCCGGAGCTTTTCGCCCATGAAGGGGGCGATCAGGCCGCCGAGGTTCGAACCGCCGCCGGCACAGCCGATGATCATATCGGGCTTAATGCCGTATTTGTCCAGAGCCGCCTTGGTCTCCAGACCGATCACGCTCTGATGCAGAAGCACCTGATTCAGTACGCTTCCCAGAACGTAGCGGTAACCGGGATTCGAGGTGGCGACCTCCACGGCCTCGGAAATGGCGCAGCCGAGACTTCCGGTGGTACCGGGGTTTTCGGCAAGGATCTTTCTGCCGACGGCGGTCTCCATGGACGGGGACGGGACCACCGACGCGCCGTAGGTGCGCATGACCTCTCTCCGGAAGGGCTTCTGCTCGTAGCTGACCTTCACCATGTAGACCTTTAAGTCCAGGCCGAAGTAGGAGCAGGCCATGGAAAGAGCGGTGCCCCACTGGCCCGCGCCGGTCTCGGTGGTGACGCCCTTCAGGCCCTGCTTCTTGGCGTAATAGGCCTGGGCGATGGCGGAGTTCAGCTTGTGG